>NZ_JAKRGA010000003.1:300000-600000 GCF_022347785.1 Psychrobium sp. MM17-31 | reverse complement strand
GTTTTTTGACAATCAGACTTGTAACGCCGTGAAAGAATAGTTACTATCTCCTCCGCTTTTTAAGGGGGACTAAATGAGTCAATTAAAACCGCTAATTGCTGGCAACTGGAAAATGAACGGCAACAAATCACTAATTAGTGAATTTGCCCAGGAATTTAATTCGCAAGCGATTAATGAGATTGACGTATTAATTTGTCCACCGAGTATTTACGTTGACGAACTTGCAAAGCAGGTTGACGCTCACGAAAGTGTGCTCAATGTAGGTGCACAGAATGTTAGCGAACAAGCTTCTGGTGCATTCACTGGTGAAATATCCGTTGATATGCTTAAAGAAGTAAAGGCTTCATTTGCTATTGTTGGTCACTCTGAGCGACGTGCAATTTTCGGTGAATCACCGCAGTTGGTCGCACAAAAGTACAAACAAGCTCTGGTGAACGATATTACGCCAATTCTTTGTACTGGTGAAACCGAGCAAGAGCGCGAAGATGATAAAACCTTTGATGTTATCGCAAAAGATATCAATGCAGTTGTAGAGCTTGCTGGTATCGAATCATTTAAGAATGGTGTTATTGCTTATGAACCAGTATGGGCAATAGGCACGGGTAAAAGCGCAACCCCTGAGCAAGCACAAGCTGTTCATCGTTTCATTCGCGGTCATTTAGCGAAATATGATGCAGAAGTTGCTCAAGGTGTAAGAATTTTATATGGCGGCAGTGTCAATGAAAACAATGCTGCTGAACTATTTAAGCAAAACGATATAAACGGTGCCTTAGTCGGCGGAGCTAGTTTAGTTAGCGACAAGTTTATGACAATTTGCAACAACGCACAGAGTAGCAAGTAATGTACGAAGTACTTATTGTAATTTATTTAATCGTTGCCTTAGCAATCATTGGTTTAGTATTGATTCAACAAGGTAAAGGTGCCGATATGGGCGCATCATTCGGAAGTGGTGCATCAGGCTCAGTATTCGGTTCATCAGGTGCTGGCAGCTTTTTAACGCGTAGTACTGGTGTATTAGCAACGTTATTCTTCATCATTAGCCTACTATTAGGTACTTTGACTTCAGAACGTTCTAACAAAACAAGTGAGTTTGAAAATCTTGCTACTGAGCAAGTAGATGCTGCTAAACCACCTGTTGCTGAGAAAGATCCTGCATCAGAAAATGGTTCAGTACCTAAGTAGCATTTAGTAAAAATTTGCGGATGTGGTGGAATTGGTAGACACGCCATCTTGAGGGGGTGGTGCCTAACAGCGTGCGGGTTCAAGTCCCGCCATCCGCACCAAATACGAAGAGCGGGAAACCTTAGCGGTTTCCCGTTTTTTTATGTCTAAAATTTACTAGCAATTTACTATTCCAGTTGCCTTTCATAATTTCATCTTATATCGTAATGCACATTAGGAATATAGATTGATCTAAATCAACTTAAGCAATAGTACAAGATAAAGGGAATTACGTAATGACGTCTAAATCATCGACCCTCAATTTCAATATTTTAACCCGTCTGGCAGCCGTTGCAGTAGTCGCCTGTGTTGGTTTAGCTGCGATTCTTATTACCAGTTTTCGCAGCGATACCATTAAACAAGTTGAACAACTCAGTAACGAGAATATCCAGCGTGCCGCGCAGATGTTTATGGTATCGACCATTCGTTTTAATGATGAATTTACCCAAGAAACTGATCCGGTTAAGAAAGCTGAAATCCATCAAGATTGGATAAAAACCATAGAGGCGGTTGATCTCGCCGTAACTCACGACTTTGGCAGTGATGTCGCGCAAATTAGATTATTTACCGATGAGCAAAAATTAAATCTTACGTCATTTGGCAAAGACATTACGGCAACTAAAACGCCGTTTGAGGCGAATGCTATTACTACTTTCGCCAAGGGTAATCTCAATCCAATCGTTATCCAAGATAGTGAATTTTACAAAATAGCCGTACCGCTAATGAGTAATATGCATCCGGGCTGTGCTAACTGTCATAGTATTCCTGTGTCTGGTGCCAAGGTGCTTGGTGGCCTGTCTGTCATTACACCTATTGCTGCTAAAATGGCGGCGTCAAATGAGTTGGCTGTGAAACTGAGTTTAGCTACTTTTGTGGTGTTTGTGTTAGTTAGCGCCTTTATTTATTTCTTTCTTTACAAAAATGTATCGAACCCTATTAGTCGTTTAACCCGTAGTACCACCTCTTTGGCGTCCGATTTACAAGGTGGAACACTGAGCAGTTGGCAGACTAAAACGGAAAAATATGAAATTAATCAATTATCAAGTGGAATTTCTACGCTGCATTCTGCGTTAGAGTCGCTGTTGAATGATGTGCGTAATCAGGCGGCAATTGTTGAGCAACATTCGGCGTCAACATCGACCATTGCGAAAGAAGCGGAATCCAATATTTTTAGTCAGCAAGCGAACCTAGACGGCATTTCTCAAGCGGTAACGGAGCTGATGAACGTTAGCGAAGATGTATCACAACGGGCAAACCACACCGCGACAATCACCAGCGAAGTTACCCAAGGCATTACTGATAGCGGTGCAAACATGCAGCAAACACTACAACAAATTAATGCGCTTGCGGAAAATATTACTCGCGCCAATGACGTTGTTAATCAGCTGTCTGCACAAAGTGATAGTATCGGCGGTATTATTAGCACCATCGACGGCATCGCTGAGCAAACAAACTTGTTGGCGTTAAATGCGGCGATTGAAGCGGCACGCGCAGGTGAACAGGGTCGTGGTTTTGCGGTTGTTGCCGATGAAGTTCGCACACTGGCGCAGCGCACGCAAGAAGCCACAAGTGAAATTAACGATTTAGTGCAAGGGCTGCAAAAAGGTGCAACTCAAGCCAGTGAAGTGATGAACGAAAGTCGTGAACAAGCAATGCTGACGGTAGATAATGCGGCGAGTGCGTCGGAGCTGCTTAATAATGTGACTGACCAAGTTGAAACCATCAATGGTCTTAACTCAGACAATGCGACAGCGGCTACCCAACAGTCGTCAACTATCGGACAACTGCGCGAGAATATTGATGAAATTACCGGTAAGAGCCATGCGATTTTAGAAGGGGCGCAAACCACGGTACAACAGTCGCAACATTTAAGTGAGATTTCATCTAAGCTTGGTAATTTGATTAAAATTAAATAACGTACCTATGTGCAATTTTAGTGAAATAACTCACTGATGGCAGGTGATTTCGGGTTGATATTTTACTCATCAAGCGTATAATCACCGCCATCTACTTTATGTATAGATTTTAGTTATTTTCTGGAGCGGCTGCTCGAAGGTAACGGCAACAATTAAAATCACTGCATAACCCAAAGTCCGCTATCAAATGGTGAACATTTGACAGTGGCTACCAAGGCAACTTGGTATACAGGGTCCAGTTTTAAGCCCCGCTATTTAGTCGGGGTTTTTTATTACCTGTAACGACATCAAACAAGTATGGTTCTGATGAGAACACTACTTGTTATTAAACTGGGCCAATTGGCCCTTTTTTGTTTTTTAGAGATTTATTTTAGGAGTGAGTGTTGTCTACTATTGATAATCGCTTAACAGAAATGCTTGAGCCTGCAGTAGAAGCTGCGGGTTATGAACTCATTGGTATTGAATTTATTCGCGCTGGTAAACATTCGACATTGCGTTTATTCATCGATCACGAAAATGGTATCGACGTTGATGCCTGTGCCGAAGTTAGCCATCAGGTTAGCGCGGTATTAGATGTTGAAGATCCAATTAGCACAGAATACAACCTAGAAGTTTCTTCACCAGGTTTAGACCGTCCATTATTTAAAGCAAAGCACTACAGCGAGCGCATCGGTGAAATCGTTACCGTGCAAACTGTAATGCCAACTGATGGTCGCCGTAAATTTAAAGGTGAAATCGTAAGCGTTGACGGTGAAATGGTTATCGTAAACGTTGACGGACAAGAATATACGATTGCATTAGCTAACGTTAAAAAAGCTAACATCGTTCCGCAATTTTAAAAATTAAAAATAGAAGGACTGCAGAAATGAGCAAAGAGATATTGTTAGTTGCAGAGGCCGTGTCTAACGAGAAAGGCGTACCTCGCGAGAAGATTTTTGAAGCATTAGAGATTGCACTAGCGAGTGCGACTAAAAAGAAAGCTGAAAAAGAAATTGAAGTACGCATCGATATTGACCGCAAAACCGGTGAATTCGATACGTTCCGTCGTTGGTTAGTTGTTGCTGACGAAGAAATGGAAAACCCATTGGCGGAAATCACTTTATCTGCGGCACAGTTTGATGACGAGAACCTACAACTAGGTGATTACATCGAAGAGCAAATCGATTCAATCGAATTTGACCGTATTACTACCCAAACTGCTAAGCAAGTTATCGTACAAAAAGTACGTGAAGCTGAGCGCGCAATGGTTGTTGACGAATACCGTGACCAAGTTGGTGAGTTAGTAACTGGTGTTGTTAAGAAGAGCACTCGTGACAGCGTAATCATCGACCTAGGTAACAACGCTGAAGCAATCATCTTTAAAGATGACCGTCTTCCACGTGAATCTTTCCGTCCAGGCGATCGCGTACGCGGTCTTCTTTACACCATCAAAGAAGACAACCGTGGCCCATCACTATGTGTAAGCCGTACTCACCCTGACATGCTAGTTGAACTATTCCGCATCGAAGTACCGGAAATTGGCGAGCAAATGTTAGACATCATGGGCGCAGCTCGTGATCCAGGTTCACGCGCTAAGATTGCGGTGAAGAGTAATGACAAGCGTATTGACCCTGTTGGTGCTTGTGTTGGTATGCGTGGTTCTCGTGTACAAGCCGTATCTGGCGAGTTAGGCGGCGAGCGTGTTGACATCGTACTGTGGGACGAAAACGTAGCTCAGTTCGTTATCAATGCAATGGCGCCAGCTGAAGTTGTTAGCGTTATCGTTGACGAAGACGAAAACTCAATGGACTTAGCTGTTGAAGATGACAACCTAGCACAAGCGATTGGCCGTAACGGTCAAAACATTCGTTTAGCAAGCCAACTAACAGGTTGGAACTTAAACGTAATGACAGTGAGCGAGCTAAAAGAGAAGCACTCAGCTGAAGACAACAAGATTGTTAGCGTTTTCACTAAAGATTTAGATATCGACGAAGATTTCGCGCAAGTACTGGTTGAAGAAGGTTTCACTTCACTAGAAGAAATTGCTTACGTGCCTGTTAGCGAATTACTAGAAATCGACGGTTTCGACGAAGATCTAGTAAACGAGCTACGTGACCGTGCTAAGAACGCATTAACAACTCAAGCGTTAAAAGTTGAAGAGTCACTAGAAGGTGCTGAACCAGCAGAAGACCTACTTGCACTTGAAGGTATGGAGCGTCACCTAGCGTTCGTATTAGCGAGCAAAGGTGTTGTGACATTAGAAGATTTAGCGGAGCAAGGCGTTGACGATTTAGAGTCAATCGAAGAGTTAAGCGCTGAGCACGCAGGCGAGCTTATCATGGCTGCGCGTAACATTTGTTGGTTTAGCGACGAGCAAGAATAAGTAAGGCAAGGGGAATTATTACTATGTCAGAATTAACAGTCAAAAGCTTGGCTAAAGAGATCGATGCACCGGTTGAGCGTGTTATCGAACAATTAGCTCAAGCTGGCTTTAAGAAAAGCCAAAATGACAATGTGTCATTACAAGAAAAACAAGCCTTACTTGAAATGCTTGCACAGCAGCACGGCGGCGAAGCGACACCAAAGAAAATGACGCTACAACGCAAAACTAAATCAACGCTAAAAGTTGGTTCAGGTGAAAAAGGTCGTACCGTTAACGTTGAAACGCGTAAAAAACGCACTTACGTTAAACGCGATCCAGCTGAATTAGCCGCAGCGGCGAAAGCGGAAGAAGAAGCGGCAGCGGCAGAAGCGGCTAAAGCTGAAGAAGAAGCGCGTATTGCTCGTGAAGCGGCTCAACAAAAAGCTGCTGAAGAAAAAGCGAAGTTAGAAGAAGCTAAGCGTCTTGAAAAAGAAGCGGCAGAAAAAGCGAAAGCAGAAGCACTTGCTAAAGCTGAAGCTGCGAAAGCTGAACTTGATCCTGAAGAAGCAGCTAAGGCTGAAGAAATCGCTAAAGAAGAAGAAGCGCTGAAACAACGTCAAGCTGAATTACTTGCGGCAAACGTTAAAGCAGCGGCCGAGCAAGAAGCTGCGGCAGCGAAAAAACTTGCTGAAGAAAACGCAGCGCGTTGGGCAGCAGAAGAAAAAGCGCGTAAAGAAGCTGAAAAGAACGCTGATTACCACACAACTTCTTCTGAGTACGCTCGTGAAGCGGAAGACAAGCAAGATCGTCAAGAAGAAACTCGTGGTCGTAAGAAGAAAGCGAAGAAAGGTAAGAAGGAATCTTCTAACCCATTTGCTAACAAAAACCGTGGTAAGAAAGGCACGCTTAGCGCACCAACGTCTATCAAACAAGGTTTTGATAAATCAGCGGTTGTTGCTAAATCTGATATCCGTCTAGGCGAAACTATTGCCGTTTCTGAGCTGGCGTCTAAGATGTCAGTTAAAGCGACTGAAGTTATCAAAAACTTAATGAAAATGGGCGTTATGGCGACCATTAACCAAGTACTTGATCAAGAAACGGCTGAGCTTGTTTGTGAAGAAATGGGCTACAAAGTAGTACTAGTTCGCGAAAACGAATTAGAGCACTCAGTACTATCTGAGCGCGGTGAGCAAGGTGAGCAGAAAACACGTGCTCCTGTTGTTACCATCATGGGTCACGTTGACCACGGTAAAACGTCACTACTTGATTACATCCGTAAAGCGAAAGTTGCTGCTGGCGAAGCCGGTGGTATTACGCAGCACATCGGTGCATACCACGTAGATGTTGATGGTTCAATGATCACCTTCTTAGATACTCCGGGACACGCCGCGTTTACCGCGATGCGTTCACGTGGTGCTAAAGCAACCGACGTTGTAATCATCGTAGTTGCGGCTGATGATGGTGTGATGCCACAAACTAAAGAAGCGATTGAGCATGCTAAAGCTGCTGGCGCTCCTATTATCATCGCTGTAAACAAGATGGATAAAGAAGGCGCAGATCCAGATCGCGTTAAGAACGAACTATCTGCATTAGACGTTATTCCAGAAGAGTGGGGCGGTGACGTTCAATTCTGTCACGTGTCTGCAAAAGCAGGTACAGGTATCGACGAGCTTCTAGAAGCTATCTTAATGCAAGCTGAGATCTTAGAGCTTAAAGCAACTGATCAAGGTCACGCTGCTGGTGTTGTAATCGAGTCTCGCCTAGATAAAGGTCGCGGTCCTGTTGCTACCGTTCTTGTACAAGAAGGTATGCTAAACCACGGTGACATCATTCTTTGTGGTCTTGAATATGGCCGTGTTCGTGCAATGCGTGATGAAAACGGTAAAGAAATCAAATCTGCTGGTCCATCTATCCCAGTAGAGATCCTAGGTCTATCAGCTGTGCCTAAAGCCGGTGATGAAGCAACTGTAGTATCTGACGAGCGTAAAGCGCGTGAAGTTGCACTTTACCGTCAAGGTAAGTTCCGCGATCTGAAACTAGCGCGTCAGCAAAAAGCTAAGTTAGAAAACATGTTCTCTAACATGACAGCGGGTGAGTTCTCAGAACTTAACGTTATTCTTAAGACTGACGTTGAAGGTTCACTAGCGGCCATCGCTGATTCACTAGAGAAGCTATCGACTGACGAAGTTAAAGTTAACATCATCAGTCGCGGCGTAGGTGGTATCACAGAAACTGATGCAACACTTGCTGCAGCGTCTAACGCTATCATGCTTGGCTTTAACGTACGTGCCGATGCAACTGCTCGTAAAGTTATCTCTAACGAAAACTTAGACATGCGCTACTACAGCGTAATTTACGACTTGATTAACGAAATCAAGGCGGCGATGAGCGGTCTATTAGCACCAGAATTCAAGCAAGAAATCATTGGTCTTGCAGAAGTTCGTGACGTGTTCCGTTCACCTAAGTTTGGCGCTATCGCTGGTTGTATGGTTACTGAAGGTACGGTTAAACGTACTAACCCAATCCGCGTTCTACGTGACAACGTTGTAATCTTCGAAGGTGAGTTAGAATCACTACGTCGCTTTAAAGATGACGTACAAGAAGTTCGCAACAACATGGAATGTGGTATCGGCGTTAAGAACTACAACGATGTTAAAGTTGGCGACCAAATCGAAGTATTTGAAGTAGTTGAAGTTAAACGTTCACTATAAGCGTTAATTAAACTAAATAATTGAGATGGGGGCGTATGCCCCCATCTGTGTTTCTTGTAAAGAGACACTGGAGGAGAAATTATGGCTAAAGAATTTAGTCGTGCGCGCCGAGTGGCGCAGCAAATTCAAAAAGAATTAGCACAAATCGTATCGCGTGAAGTTAAAGCTAACGAGCTTGGCATGATCACCCTAAACGAAGTTGATTTGTCATCTGACTTATCATACGCCAAGGTGTATTTCACAATTTTAAATGACGAAGGCGACAACATTAAAAATGCCGTTGCTAAGTTAAATGAACAAGCACCATTACTGCGCAGCATGATGGGCAGTGCGATGCGTTTACGTATTGTTCCTGATTTAAAATTCTACTACGACAAGTCATTAAGCGAAGGTATTCGCATGACAAGCCTAGTAAACCAAGCGGTACGTAAAGATCGCCAAAACAATCCAGATATCGATTCTGAGGAAGGCTAATGGCGCGCAAACGTAAGGGACGCCCGATTAATGGCGTGTTATTACTAGATAAAGCCACTGGCCATAGCTCTAACGATATGGTGCAAAAGGTTAAGCGTTTGTTTGGCGCGCAAAAAGCGGGTCATACTGGCGCGCTTGATCCTTTGGCCACTGGTATGCTGCCAATTTGTTTGGGGGAAGCGACTAAGTTTTCACAATACTTACTCGATTCAGACAAGCGTTATCGCGTGATTGCCAAGCTTGGCGAACGCACTGACACGTCAGATAGCGATGGCGAAGTAGTGGAAACGCGTCCGATTGAGTTTTCTCATGACACCTTGCTTGAGAAAATCGATTTCTTTCGCGGTAAAACCAAGCAAGTACCGTCGATGTTTTCAGCTTTAAAACATCAAGGCAAGCCGTTGTATCATTACGCGCGTCAGGGTATTACCGTTGAGCGTGAAGCCCGTGATATCGAGGTATTTGAGCTGCTGTTTATTCGTCACGAAGGTGATGAGTTAGAGCTTGAGCTGCACGTTTCTAAAGGGACGTACATTCGCACCATTATCGATGATTTAGGTGAAATGCTCGGTTGTGGCGCGCACATTACTATGTTGCGCCGTCTTGAGGTGGCCACTTATCCAACGGATAAGATGATTAGTCTTGATGACTTACAAGCGCTACATGACAAAGCTATCGCAGAAGAGGTGATGCCGTCGGTATATCTCGACGAGCTATTACTTGAGATGGATAGTCCAGTGGATAATTTCCCTGTTGCCACCATCACCGAAGATGACTATCGCTTAGCGTCACACGGTAATCCGGTGAAAGTCGATGGTTTTAATGAAGGCGAATTAGTGCGCATTAAAGTCGGTACTGAGCAGCGTTTTATCGGTGTAGGAATTATCGATAGTCAGGGACGCGTACAGCCCAAACGCATGGTCGTTGAATCACAAGCGTGATTTAAACCACGCGATAAAAACCTTGCGGTAATAATCACTTGTATATCTTAGCGATACTGGTATTATACCGCGCTCGATGTGTAGCTGAATTAGTGATCGGCTACATGAAGTTAAACCTTATAAACATTTGGAGTTTATTATGTCACTAAGCGCAGCGCAAACAGCTGAAATCATCAAAGAATTCGGCCGCACTGAAAACGATACTGGTTCTTCTGAAGTACAAATTGCTTTGTTAACAGCACAAATCAATCACCTACAAGGTCACTTCAAGAAGCACATCCACGATCACCACTCACGTCGTGGTCTATTACGCATGGTTTCTAGCCGTCGTAAATTACTTGACTACTTAAAGCGTAAAGACGTTACTAAGTACCAAGCAACTATCGAAAAATTAGGTCTACGTCGTTAATCGACCGCCATCTATTTTTTAAAAAGGAGCCGCAAGGCTCCTTTTTTTATGTTCAGGACGAACGGTATCGAGCGGAGCCAAGGATGGCGTTGAGCCGATGTTCAGGATGAACGGTATCGGGCGATTCTTGGATCGCAATGAGCCGATGTATGTCTGAGCATCAGTATTTAGTTACAAATTGGTGAAGTACATTGAAAATTCCCGTCTACACTTAGTCTACTTTTTAGCACGTGTAGGATTTAGGGATGCCTTGTAACTATTCAACCATTGGTTTGTCAGCAGAATCGAGTGAAGAAATTGATGCTTTAATGGAAAGTGTCTATCAGCAAGCTCAAACCATTGAATGTAATAAAGTCAGTTACCGTAAATGGCACGCTAATGGCGCAGAAGTTTGGTTACACATAGGTGATAACGGTGAAATAAAAGGAATGACGCCGTCTTTTTTTGGTAAGTCCAAAGTCGATGTCGGAATTACTGGCTTGGTTGCTGGTGATAGTAATAGTGAGTTTGAAGTATCGCTACATTGCTGGGCCGAACCAAATTCAAATGCCGATCATGGTGCTTATCCTTTCATCTTCGAACTCGTTAACAAAGCACAGTATCGCAATCTCGAGTTCCCGTTTTTCACTACCGCAACGATATCTGCGTTTGCTCACCATATTGAAGTGTATCAGGACGAGCGAGATTTCGAGCAAAGTCAAATTCAAAATATTCCCTTTGCTGCTAAATCATTTATACCATCCGGTTTGTTTATGGGGGAAGATCAGGGCATACCACCGCTTGCTGTCGCTACATTTTCGGGAGAAGTCATCGAGCATCAGGTGATCACTAACGAATTATCTGGCAAATCATTCCAATGGATTTTAGTTGATACACTCGGCGGTATTTTTGATGTGGTTGCTGATGAAGAGCTCATTTCAAGAGATATTGAGGTTGGCAATATAATATCTGGAACCTTCGGCCTTATTGGTCAAATAGCGCTTGAACCACAACAACGACCCTCACTAAAAAAAGGATTTTTAAGTCGACTATTTAATCGCTAAACTCAACACATTGAATAATGCTTTTAGAATTCAGTTTTATGAATTGTTGAATTAATACCTAAGGTCACTTTTAAGTTATTAACGCTGTGATATGATAATTTTATCGAATCACCTACTTTTCAATGATATGGATATCTCCAGTTCTTCTCGCCTAGTATTGATTATTTTTCTGCTTGCTTCGCTACAGTCGGTATTGGCTAAAGATGTGGTGCGTTTCAATAAAGGAACTAATACCAAAAATCAAACCGCAGATAAACTAATTGAGAGTCGCTATCCGCTCCGATTACTTGAAATTGCATTGCAGCAAACCGAGCAAGAGTTTGGTGATTATAAGCTGGTTCCCTCGGTTGCTGGATATCAACGATTTCGAGCCATGAATTTTATGGACAAGGGGCAAAAAATCGATGTGATGTGGGGAAAAGAGAGCGGCTTTTCAAAGACTAAATTGGTGGCGATAAAAATACCCATTTATCGCAAGTCTGCTAATTATCGTTTGTTTGTGATTCGTAAGGCTGATGTCTCTAAGTTCGCGAAAATTAGTACGGAAAAGCAACTAAAGGCGATGCGGCTTGGAACTACTCGTCATAGTCCACTTGGGAAAGAGTTGAAAAAGTTAGACTACACCGTAGTAAATACGGCGCAGTCGACGCAACATTTACGAAAAATGCTTAAACACAACAGGTTTGATTATTTCTCTATTCCTGTCAGTGCAGCCAAGGAAGTTACGCAGTCAAATCCTGAATTAATGGTGGTTGAGCATCTGGCATGGCAGTGGTCGCAAACCAAGTACTTTTTTGTCCATCCTGATAATCAACGTTTACGAGACCGAATTACGCTTGGCTTGCAAAAAGCAGAGCAGACGGGAGTATTTCAAACCTTCTTTAATAATCACCCCGCAACCGCAGAATATCGCTTAGATAACGATAACAAGCAGCGCCACATTATTAAGCTAGATATTAATTTATAGCCGTGAGTCCTTGCTGCTTACACGCGGAGATTATGAATTTTTTGCAACAAAGCTAATCGCTGCTTTGCTTTCCCAATCAAGCCCCGTATACTATGCCCAGAAATTTAAAGACGACTAAAAGATAAAGGAAATTCAATCAGTGAATCCTACAATTAAAACTTTTAAATATGGTCAACACAATGTGACCATTGAAACTGGCGCTATCGCGCGTCAAGCGGACGGTGCAGTATTAGTAAACATGGACGACACTGTCGTTATGGTTACCTGTGTTGCGAAGAAAAAAGCTGAAGAAGGCCGTGACTTTTTCCCGCTTACAGTTAACTACCAAGAGCGTACTTACGCTGCTGGTAAAATCCCTGGTGGTTTCTTCAAGCGCGAAGGCCGTCCAAGCGAAAACGAAACATTAACAGCACGTTTAATCGATCGTCCAATCCGCCCACTTTTCCCTGAAGGTTTCGTTAACGAAGTGCAAATTATTGCTACTGTAGTTTCTGTAAACCCAGAAGTTAACCCAGACATCGTTGCGATGATCGGTACTTCTGCTGCTATCTCACTAGCTGGTTGTCCGTTCAACGGTCCAATCGGTTGTGCGCGCGTTGGTTACATCGACGGTCAATACGTACTTAACCCAACAACAACTGAACTAACAACGAGTCAGTTAGACCTTGTTGTTTCTGGTACAGACAACGCTGTACTAATGGTTGAATCAGAAGCTGAAATGCTATCTGAAGAAGTCATGCTAGGCGCTGTTACTTTCGGTCACGACGCACAACAAGTTGTTATCGAAGCAATCAAAGAATTAAAAGCTGAAGCTGGCAAGCCTGCATGGGATTGGACAGCACCAGTAACTGACGAAGAGTTACTAGGTAAAATTAAAGCATTATCTGAAGAGCGTTACGTTGCTGCGTACCAAGTATCAGACAAGATGGAGCGTAAAGCGCAAATCGATGTGATCACCGCTGACGTTATTGACGCACTAGTTGCTGAAAACGCTGAAGTAAACACTAAGCTTGTTGCTGAAATGGCGCACGACGTAGAAAAAGAAGTTGTACGTTCACGCATTATCTCTGGCCAGCCACGTATCGATGGTCGCGATCCAGAAATGATTCGCGCACTAGACGTAATGACTGGTGTTCTTCCACGTACTCACGGTTCAGCCGTATTTACACGTGGTGAGACTCAAGCATTAGTAACAGCGACACTAGGTACAGAGCGCGACGCACAACGCATCGACAGCCTAACTGGTGAAATCACTGATACGTTCATGATGCACTACAACTTCCCACCATCATGTGTTGGTGAGACAGGTATGGTTGGTTCACCTAAGCGTCGCGAAATCGGTCACGGCCGTTTAGCTAAGCGTGGTGTTCTAGCAGTTATGCCAACTAAAGAAGAATTCCCATACGCAGTACGTGTTGTATCTGAAATCACTGAATCTAACGGTTCAAGCTCGATGGCTTCTGTATGTGGTACGTCTCTAGCACTTATGGATGCTGGTGTTCCAATTAAAGCGTCTGTTGCTGGTATCGCAATGGGTCTTGTAAAAGAAGGCGACGACTTTGTTGTTCTTTCTGACATTTTAGGCGACGAAGATCACCTAGGTGACATGGACTTTAAAGTAGCGGGTTCTACCGAAGGTATTACTGCACTACAAATGGATATCAAAATCGAAGGTATCACTAAGAACATCATGGATATCGCGTTAAACCAAGCGAAAGCTGCGCGTTTACACATTCTAAACGTGATGGACGAAGCGATTTCTGGCGCACGTGAAGACGTATCTGAGTTTGCACCACGCATCACTACGATGAAGGTTCCAACTGACAAGATCCGTGACATCATCGGTAAAGGCGGCGCAACTATCCGTCAACTTACTGAAGAAACTGGCTGTGTTATCGAAATTGAAGACGACGGTACAGTTAAGATTGCTTCTACAGACAGCGCTAAGTCTAAAGACGCTATCTCACGCATCGAAGCAATCACTGCTGAAGTTGAAGTGGGCAAAATCTACCACGGCGCAGTTAAGCGCATCGTAGACTTTGGTGCTTTCGTTGAAGTATTACCAGGTAAAGATGGCCTAGTACACATTTCTCAAATCACTGAAGAGCGTGTTGAGAAAGTAACTGACTTCCTAAAAGAAGGTCAAATGGTAGACGTGAAGGTTCTAGAAATCGACCGTCAAGGCCGTGTACGTTTAAGCATGAAAGATGCTAAGCCAGCTGAAGAAGCTCCAGCTGCTGAATAATTAACGTAAGTTAATACTTAAAATAAAAAGCCCGCGCAATGAAAGTTGCGCGGGCTTTTTTGATCTTGTGAATAAGAAGGATCTATTCATGTACTCGCAATCGCCAAGGCCGTGTACGACTGCGTTTAAAGCCAAGGCATGAAAGATGCTAAGCCTGCTGCCGAAGCACCAGCTGCTGAGTAATTAAGTACGTTAACGCAAGTTAATACTTAAAATAAAAGCCCGCACAATGAAAGTTGCGCGGGCTTTTTTACGTCAAGTTGCTTGCATATATATCTATTAACTATTAATTTAACGTCACTTTTTGAGCGGAGTTATCATTAACTCGCAACAGCAATCAACAATTAAAATAAAAAGGGATTGTATTGTGACTGAGAAAAAAGCAGTTTTTAGCGCAGATAGACTAAATTTAATCATCGCCTTGTGTGCGATTTTTATCTCTCTCGCTTCGTTTTATGCCACATATTTACAAGCTAGTGCAGCTGAAAAGCAGGTAAAGGCCATGACGCTTCCGCTTATGGTATTTGAGCATGGTAATTACAACTCGAATACAAAAACCAAAGTAATAAATTTTTCAATGGGCAACTCCGGCTCAGGAGCAGCAATCATTCACAATACTAGCTTGATGTATCAAGATAATCGCTATAACAATATTGGTGACTTTCTAAATGCATGTTGTTCTTCTGAATATAAACAATATCGAGAGTTCTTTGCGAAAGATAAGAAATTGACCCTAGAGGATGGCGGTTTTGTAACTAAAGAAATAAATGGCGTTGTGCTACCAGCACAATCGGATCGTAATTTCTTTACCTTATTTGAACATCCCAATAGTCAGGCGTTATGGAAAAAAATCAATAACGAGCGCTGGAAGCTAGATGTTGAATTTTGTTATTGCACCTTGTTAGATGACTGTTTTGTTTCGACGGGAAATGGCATCGCAACATCAGTTAAAAGTTGTCCAGTTAAGTAGAGCCCTTATACCAAAAGAGAACAGATGAAACAAAGCATTGTTCATATTGCGTTAGTGGTCAAAGATTACGATGAAGCAATAGACTTTTACGTCAACAAACTTAAATTTGAGTTAATTGAAGATTCCTATCAGCCAGAGCAAGACAAACGTTGGGTTGTAGTATCGCCACCGAATTCAAATGGAGTGACCTTATTACTAGCGCGTGCTTCAAATCAAGAGCAAGAGAACTTTATTGGCAACCAAAGCGGCGGACGAGTCTTTTTATTTTTGAGCACTGATGATTTCTGGCGAGATTACAACCGTATGATTGCATTAGGCATCAATTTTGTACGCGAACCAAAAGAGCAAGACTATGGAACAGTTGCCGTTTTCGAAGATTTGTACGGCAACTTGTGGGACTTATTAGAGCTTAATGACGATCACCCAATGGCCAAGCGCTAGTCAGCTGATGAAGAAAGTTAGTCATAAATCCATTGAAATATCGTGAGTTTTTACACTATCTGACAATTCTCCATTAGCCTTACCCAGAGGGCTATGGCATAGTAGAGCGATATTTTGTTCTGGGATTTTTCACCATGTTTTCTCGTTTTTCTAAATCCATTATCGTCATTGCCTTATTTGGGCTGGCTGGTTGTCAGTCGACATCGTCATCAAAGCCTACAACTGCCTCACCGCAAACTAATAGTCCATTCGGGCAACTCATTATTAGCGAACCACTGGCTGTTGATTTTAAAAAGGAAGTTGCACTCGCACGTATTTCTGATTTTCTAACCAAAGAAGACATCTCAAACGAACAACGTGCAAAGGCGTTTTATGATCGGGGATTACTCTACGATAGCTTTGGCCTGCCGAGTTTAGCGCGTATTGATTACAACCGCGCTCTGCGTGTGAATCCACAAATGGCTGAGGCCTATAATCACGTTGGCATTCATTTTACCTTGGTAGGGCAGTTTGATAAGGCGTATGAAGCTTTTGATGCCACCATTGAGTTAGCACCAGAGCATCAATACGTTTATTTAAATCGTGGTATTTCACAATATTACGGTGGCCGCGAGAAATTGGCAGTGAGAGATTTAACCAAGTTCCATAATTTTGATGTTACCGATCCTTATCGTGCCATTTGGCGCTACCTTGCAGAGCATAAAATCGATAAGGCGCAGGCGTTAAAAAACTTGCGTCAAAACCGTGAAAAAATAGCAGCTGATGCATGGGGACGACAAATCGTAGATTTATTTCTAATGAACATGTCGCAAGCTCAATTCATCAATGGCTTAACGCAAAATATTGAGAGTCCAAATCACATGGCAGAGCGTCTATGTGAAGCCTATTTCTATTTGGGGATTTTTGCCCGAATGTACAATCAACCAGAGCTCGCACTGAATTACTTTAAGCTAGCACTGGCAACTAACGTTTATGAATTTGTCGAGCACCGTTACGCCCGTCGTGAATTGTTGGAAACGCGTTTACAAATTCACAAACAAAAACAAGTTGCTCACGAGCAAAAATTAGCAGCAGGTAGTAAGTAAGCTTTATGTTTGATGCAGTATTTTTCAGCCAGTTTTTCATTCTGGCTGCCGCCCACTTTTTTGCCGTTGCCAGCCCAGGCCCTGACTTGGCCATTGTGGTTAAACAAAGTATTCGCTACGGTAAACGCAATGCCATTATCACCAGTATTGGCATCGGCAGCGCAATCTTAGTTCACGTTGGCTACAGCGCAGTCGGTATTGGGATTCTTATTAAAAACTCACCGCTGTTATTCGATATTCTCAAGTACGCCTGTGCCGCTTATCTAGCCTATATTGGTTATAAATCATTGCGCGTAAAACCGAGCGCGCCGGAGCAGTTTAATCAAAAAGAGCGGGAAGATATTCAAACTGGCGCAGCAGCATTTCGCTTAGGTTTTATCACCAACGTACTTAACCCTAAAGCAACGTTGTTTTTTCTGTCGATTTTCTCAGTAATCGTGTCCCACGAAACACCAAACTTATGGCTTGGTACTTATGCGATTTACTTATCACTCGCTACAATGACTTGGTTTTGTTTCGTGTCTTTGGTGCTCAGTAAAGAGAAAGTACGCAATAAATTCTTAACCATGGGCCATTACTTTGATTGGTTAATGGGTGTGATATTGATTGGTCTGGCGGTGAAGGTGGCGTTTAGTTCGTTGTAATCTCACCTTAAATCACTTCTTTTTCGTTTCTTATGTTATACATCACATCGCTTTGTGGTGTATGACGTATTTCATTATTTTCGAGTAGTTTAGGAGAGCTTCCTTTGGTGGATATTTAGGCTAAACTTCGGCATTATGTGTCAGTTTTTTAAAGCGTGTGAAATAAAAGGACTGCACCTTGTATCAACTCTATTACTACCCCCTTAACGCCAGTATGGCACCGCATTTTATCCTTGAAGAATTAAACGTCGAATTCGAATTGATAAAAGTTGATCGCAAAGAAAATGCGCAAAAGTCAAAAGAGTACTTAGCCTTAAACCCTGTAGGGAGAATTCCAACGTTAGTTGATAATGGCGCTGCTATTTTTGAAAGCCCTGCTATTTGTATTCATTTGGCGGAAAGTAACCAAACTGCCAATCTAATTCCCGCAATCGGTTCGCCTGACAGAGCGTTATTTTTCCAGTGGCTGATGTATCTTACTAATACCATTCAAGCGGAATTGATGATCTATTTTTATCCTGATAGGCACACATCGGCAGAAGGGGATAAAAAGAGTATCGTTGATGCGCAAGAAGTTCGAATCACTGAGATGTTTGCACTGCTTGATAAAGAATTGACCGACAGAGACTACTTGGTTGGTGACTCAGTGACTGCCTGTGATTTCTTCTTGTTTATGTTAGCGGTATGGGCAGATGAGTTTAAACAGCCACCACTGGCATTTGACAATTTAGCGCGTTATCTAAAGCGATTAGCAAAACGTGAGTCTGTGATTCGAGTTTGTGAGAAAGAAGGACTGAGCCTCGCAGATTACGAGTAATTACCTATGAACGACGCGCAAGAGATAAAACAATAATGAGAAATATTACAGCCCATTTAGTTAATTCATTTACCAAAAATGGTGCTGGTGGCAATCCCGCTGGTGTGGTGTTAAATGCTGATAACCTGTCAAATGATGAAAAGTTAGCTATTGCAAAAATCGTCGGTTTTTCTGAAACCGCTTTTGTTTCGCAAGATGAGGAGGTTGACTTTGCCGTATCCTTTTTCACGATGACAGACGAAGTAGACTTTTGTGGTCATGCAACCTTAGCCGCATTTGCTACTTTATACAATGAAGGCATAGTGCAAGCGGGACAATATACCCAACGGACCAAAGCTGGCTTATTAGCTGTGACCATCGCAGTGGATGGTAAAATAACTATGGAGCAGGCGCTGCCACAGTATCTTGGTGAACTAAGCTATCAATCAGTGGCACCATTAATCGGTGTGGATGCAGCACGGCTGGAATCAACACAATTATCCATCGAGATTATATCTACCGGATTGCCGGATATTATCGTCGCCGTGCCAAATGGTACGCTAGATAAATTAGTACTCAATGAATCCTTAACCAGAGAGTTTTGTAGACAACACAACGTGGTTGGTATTCATGCTTTCGAATTGCCACAACAATCAGGTGAAGTCACCGCGAATTGTCGCAACTTCGCACCGTTATTTGGTATTGCTGAAGAATCGGCAACCGGTAGTGCTAGCGGTGCATTAGCCTGTTACTTAACGAAGCACATTCACAATAATCGCGCCGGCGATTTTGTATTCGAGCAGGGCAGAGCTATGGGCTGCACTTCACGCATAACCGCATCAATTGAATCTAATGAACAAAACATTACAAAAGTGTTGGTTGGTGGATATGCGCAATTAATAAAGTTGCAAGAAATCTCACTATAGCCAACCATTATAGTTTGTATGGAGCGCAAAGGTTGAAGCACATATTTAGTAAAAGGGAGTTTTAGTTGAAATTAGTATATTTAGGTATTGGTTCGGCGTTGATTATCGCTATTGGCGGTCACTTTGCCCTTCGAGATGAACCATTAAACCCCGCTGTAAAAGTCTGGTTAGACAACCCCTTACCGCAACTTGATATGCAACAAAGTGTATTGCCTGATTTGATGGCGATGACGGCTGAGGGAGTGGAAGAGCGAGATAAGGCTGTGCTTGAATTGGTAAATGATGCAGAAAAAGCACCCATGCTTAGATTCCATATTATCGATTGGCCAAGGATTGATGAACTAGATAACTACGTTGATAAAAAGTGGATTTGCTCGTTAGATGTCGAACGCTGTATGGAGTTTTATCAGACCGTACATAAAAAATTTACCTATCAGCTAAGACAGTTACAATATCTGACATTTGACTACCTAGATATGGCTGAAAGAACAAATTTTTACACGCCAATTTCAACTTTTGTCAATATAGAGTCTGAGCCCTTACGCGTTCTCAATCGGTTAATTGGTTATGAAATTCTTTATGATTTCATGGAGGGAAAAGTACAGGATGCTCATTACAAATTAGCCATGCTAGTGAAGCTTGACAGAAAGATTATTACACAAAGTCAATTCATTCTATGGCGAAGGCGAAGTGAGGATAATATCCATGAAATCTATTTGCCCCTAATCAAGTATCTCGCAGTTCATGAACATCAAGAATTGCCGAAAGTTAGGGCCTTATTTTCTTTTCTAAATGCAAGTGAGTTAAATCAAAATCACCATTATCGACGCAGCTTTGAGGATCACGTTAAAAACTTGGAGTATTACGTTGGTGAACCAGTAAATTCCTCCCCCCTAACAAATTACAGTACTCATTTTATGTACAAACAAAATGAAACACTTAATAGGATTTATCAGGTTTACAGTGACCGGATGGTGCCAGCAGGTATAAGTAAAAAGGAATATGCCGCTTTTGCAGAAGAAACAAGAGAGTTTTGGCATTCGAACCCAACAGAAAACTATTGGGTAAGTCTATTAAAAAATGTTAGAAACCTTCATGGATTCAGTACGATTAATAAAGCGGAGCTTGAATATACTGCCAACTTAGGGACGACTATGGATTTGGATGTGAAATACGCTTTGTTAAGGCATCGTATCGATAAATTGATAGCAGAAACTAACGATGAAGAGTTTGACGACACATTGTATGCTCATCCTTACGATGGTAGCCCTATTTACAGAGCTGAAGACGTTTATTGTTTAAAAATGCAAACTGAAGCTTGTATCTAGAACAGAGATTTTGATGAATTCCGACACACAACCAAGCGACAAAGGATGACACAATCCTTTATCGTTTGGTTTTATCAATTTCATTACTTTTCTTTCACCGGCACAGTCACACCACAAATATCTACATAATTCGGGCGCTCGATGAAAAATTCATTGGGGCGGTTCATGCGTGATGCGATTAAGTCCTTAAAGCTTTGCGAAGCGGTATCCATTTTTAGTAACGGTGTACGCTTATCAGCGGGTAGCTCGCTCGCAAGCGTGATGGTTTTTATTGGGTTATCAAGCTGGCCTGTTTTGGTGTCGGTGACTGGGCGACGTTTTAGCGTATTGATGTGTTCAATGCCTTTGCGTACTTGACCAAAAACAGTTAAGTTTTTATCGAGATAGCGCGGGGCTTGGCCGATGACAATATAAAATTCGGTGCCGCCGCTGTGGGGATCGTTACTACGCGCCATGGCAAAAGCACCGGGACAATGCGTTTGCCAATATTGATTACTGGCTTTATCAGCGCCAATGGCAAAGCCATTAATAAAACCAACGTCTTTTGCGTAACCATCACCTGATACGAGGTAAGTAACATCAAGCGCTTTACTGGCCTGATGAATTCGCTCGGATTTTATAGTGGCTTGAGCCTTTTTCACTTTGCGCTTTTCTAGCATATCGCCACCTTGGGCAACAAAGTTTTCGACAAAGCGGTAAAAATTCAATCCTTTATAAAAGTCTTCCTTGGCGAGTTTACGAAACTGTTCGCTATGGTTTGGTGCTAAAAGTGGGTTAAGCTCAACTATTACACGTCCGCTTTCTAATTCGATATAAAGGGTGTTATTTGGATCGATTTCTTGCCAGTGGTTTGCTGGCGCTTGTTTTACAATTTCGCCAGGGCTAAGGCTTTTTCCATTGTCTTTAGCGAATGTCGGTGCTGCTAGTAATGCACTGCATAGCAGGCTGGTAGTGAGCATGTGTTTTTTGATTGTTGTTTTCATGCGATTTTCTTCTTTTAATTTTATTAATCCGTTTTAAATAGTACTTAAATCGTTGTCGAGGCTTTGATTAATTGGGTAAAATCAGCCCATAGATTAACTAATCTCGACAATAAATCAATGAGTGATAAACAAAACTCGACTATTGACATCAATGAGTTACTTCGTGCATTAGCCATTCAAAAGAAAGTGGCTCAAGCTGGTTTTGATTGGCCTAGCTGGCACGGCGCGTTAGAAAAGGTGCGGGAAGAAGTCGATGAGGTAGAGCAAGAGTTAGCCAAATGCGTGCATGAGCCGGACAAGATTAATGAAGAGCTCGGCGATTTGTTATTTGCTGTGATTAATGTGGTGCGGCATCAAGGAGCTTGCCCTAATGAACTACTTAAAGCGGCCACGGATAAATTTGAAGGTCGTTATAGTGATGTCGAGGCGTATATCACATCAATTGGTTTAACTATGGAAGCGGCTAGTGATGAACAAATGGAAGCGGGTTGGCAATATGCAAAACAGCGCGCCAAATTAAAAGCCATTAGTAATCCTAAGCAAAATAAAGCTCACTAAAAAATTTGCGCCTCAAGGGCAGATTTAAATTGTGACGTAATGCTTATTTTGATAGACTACCGTCCCGTCCAGTTAACAACCCCAGCTTGGTTTTTCTTACGTTATTTTTCAAATAAGGTAAGCCTTTGGCGTTGTTAAAATTTCAATTCCATTAATTCAGGTTCAGCATGACAACGAAATATATTTTTGTGACGGGTGGGGTAGTATCTTCGCTTGGTAAAGGCATTGCGGCAGCTTCACTGGCAGCCATTTTAGAAGCACGCGGTCTAAAAGTAACAATGATGAAACTAGACCCTTATATCAATGTTGACCCAGGCACAATGAGCCCAATTCAGCACGGTGAAGTATTCGTGACTGAAGATGGTGCTGAAACTGATTTAGATTTAGGTCACTACGAGCGTTTCATTCGCACCAAGATGACCAAGCGCAACAACTTTACTACCGGCCGTGTATACGAAGAAGTATTACGCAAAGAGCGTCGTGGTGATTACTTAGGCGCGACTATTCAAGTTATTCCTCATATCACTAACGCGATGAAAGATCGCATTATTGCAGGTGCTAAAGGCGCTGACATTGCGATTGTTGAGCTTGGCGGTACTGTGGGTGATATTGAGTCGCAACCATTTATCGAAGCTATTCGTCAGCTAGGTGTTGAAGTGGGTCGCGATCACGCGATGTTCATGCACTTAACGCTAGTTCCGTACCTTAAAGCGTCTGGTGAAGTTAAAACAAAACCAACACAGCATTCTGTAAAAGAGCTACGCTCAATTGGTGTTCAGCCTGATATTCTAGTTTGTCGTTCTGAAGTTCAAATTCCAGCAGGTGAGCGCGCGAAGATTTCTCTATTTACTAATGTAGACGAAAAAGCTGTTATCTCACTGCCTGATATGGACAGCATTTACAAAATCCCTGCACTACTTAAAGCACAAGGCTTAGACGCCTATGTTGCTGAGCGTTTCGGTTTAGAGTGTCCTGAAGCAGATCTAAAAGAGTGGGAACAAGTTGTATACGAAGAAGCCAATGCCACTGGTATGGTGAACATCGCGATGGTTGGTAAATACACTCAGCTGCCAGATGCTTACAAATCAGTTAACGAAGCATTAAAACACGCTGGCCTTAAAAATGGCGTGAACGTGAACATTGTTTACGTTGATTCACAAGACATCGAGTCTAAAGGCACCAGCATGCTTGACGAAATGGACGGCATTTTAGTACCAGGTGGTTTTGGTGAGCGCGGTGTCGAAGGTAAAATCTTAGCGGCGAAATACGCTCGTGAAAACGATGTACCGTATTTTGGTATCTGTTTAGGTATGCAAGTAGCACTGATTGAATATGCACGTAATGTGGCTGGTCTTGAAAACGCACACTCAACAGAGTTCGACGCCGAAACTGCCCATCCTGTGGTTGGTTTGATTACCGAATGGTTAGATGAAGCGGGCAATGTTGAACAGCGTTCTGAAAGCTCTGATCTTGGTGGCACTATGCGCGTAGGCGCTCAATTGTCGCATTTAGAAGAAGGCTCGAAAGTTGCCGAGTTATATAACTCAACAACTTGTATGGAGCGTCATCGTCATCGTTATGAAGTGAACAACAATTACGTTGAGCAACTGAAAGGCGCTGGTCTATCATTCACTGGTTTGTCGCAAGATAAGAAGCTGGTGGAAATTATTGAGATCAAAGATCACCGCTGGTTCGTTGCAGGTCAGTTCCACCCTGAGTTTACGTCGACACCTCGCGACGGTCATCCGTTGTTTGAAGGTTTCGTTGCTGCGTCTATGCAGCCAAAAGCTGACGCCTAAGCAATTTGTAAAAGCCGCCGTTTGAGCGGCTTTTTCTTTGGAATTTAAGCCGGAGAAATGACAATTAATGAAAGGTGTAAAGTAACTTTTTCAGCTTGTATTTCAACGGACTTTCGCCTCTAATAAAGGCAACAAAAAACACTTTATTTTTATATCTTTAAAGAGAATGGAAAATGTCAAAAATAGTTAAAGTCATTGGTCGTGAAATCATGGATTCACGTGGTAACCCAACTGTTGAAGCTGAGGTTCACCTAGAATCTGGCGCTATGGGTATGTGTTGTGCGCCTTCAGGTGCATCTACAGGTTCACGTGAAGCATTAGAGCTTCGCGATGGCGACAAGAGCCGTTACCTAGGTAAAGGCGTACTTAAAGCCGTTGCTGCGGTAAATGGTCCAATTCAAGAAGCGCTACTTGGTTTAGACGCTGCTGATCAAGCTAACCTAGATAAAGTAATGATTGACCTAGACGGCACAGAAAACAAAGCAAACTTTGGTGCTAACGCTATCTTGGCAGTTTCTCTAGCAGCGGCTCGCGCAGCAGCTAGCGACAAACGCATTCCTCTTTACCAACACATCAGTGAGCTAAACGGCACAGCGGGTCAATACTCAATGCCGTTACCAATGATGAACATCATCAATGGTGGTGAGCACGCTGACAATAACGTTGATATTCAAGAATTCATGGTTCAACCTGTTGGTGCTGCTACTTTCACTGAAGGTCTACGCATGGGCGCTGAAGTATTCCACAGCCTTAAGAAAGTACTTTCTGGTAAAGGTTACAACACGGCAGTTGGTGATGAAGGTGGTTTCGCGCCTAACTTAGGTTCAAATGCGGAAGCACTAGCAGTAATCAAAGAAGCTGTTGCAAACGCTGGTTACGAGTTAGGTAAAGACATTACATTAGCGCTAGACTGTGCTGCTTCTGAGTTTTACGAAGACGGCAAATACAACCTAAAAGGCGACGATAAAGTATTCGACGCTGACGGTTTCGGTGATTACCTAAAAGACTTAACTGAGCAATACCCAATCGTATCTATCGAAGACGGTCTAGACGAGAGTGACTGGGACGGCTGGGCAAGCTTAACGGCGAAACTTGGCGATAAAGTTCAGCTAGTAGGTGACGATTTATTCGTAACTAACACTAAGATCTTAGCGCGCGGTATCGAAAACTCGATCGGTAACTCTATCTTAATTAAGTACAACCAAATCGGTAGCTTAACTGAGACACTAGAAGCGATTAAGATGGCGAAAGACGCTGGCTTCACGGTAGTTATCTCTCACCGCTCTGGCGAGACTGAAGATGCGTTCATCGCTGATTTAGCCGTTGGTACTGCTGCTGGTCAAATCAAAACAGGTTCACTAAGTCGTAGTGACCGTATTGCTAAATACAACCAGCTGCTACGTATCGAAGAAGCTTTAGGTAGCAACGCACCTTACAACGGTTTATCAGAAGTTAAAGGTCAGTAATTCGCATCTAAAGCGGTATTTCTGATAGTTAAAAGGCGCTCATTGAGCGCCTTTTTTGATTGCAAATTTCTACGTCGAATTAAGCTAATTATTCATTGCCAGTTGCTGTTTTAATAACTTATAAGTTTCTTGGCTTTGTGGACTTAAGAAGCTCAAATAACGCTTCTCATAGACTTTTGGTGAGGTATTTTCAATTAGTTTGTTAACCTGAGCAATTACCGATTTACCCATTGGTGACTTAGAACAACCAACGTAAGCTTTGTACATTAATTGGGTATCTTTGATTGGAATGTACAATAGCTCATCGGCGTCGCGTTCAAATTGATTTGAATAATAATGGGTCTCAGCAGCGTAACCTAATACGGCGTCAAATCGTTTGCGTTTGATAAATAAATGCAGCAAGTTGTGCATTTTCGTTGATCCGGTTAGTGTAAAGATACGATCAGTATGGCGATAGTCACCTAGCGTTTCGTCAATTGGTTGACCGTAAGGGCGCCCGTTGAGGATCCCAAGCTTAATGTCGGTATCTGCTAACAGCTTTTTTAAATTTATCTTGCCATTTTCAATCGCTGGTAAAAAACGATTTAACTCGCTGTAACGAATGTTTAATCCTATCGCAAGTACTTCAAACCATGGCTCCGAAAAATGCATGAATTTTTCATAAGCTGGTGTTTTAAGCAAAGATGTTGCGCAAACATTATTTTTATTTTCGATTTCTTTAAGGCCGCGAATAAAGTTACCGCGTTGAGTTTGATGCTTGTGCTGAGGAAGTTGACGCATTATTTCGGCTTGGAATAGTTGCGCTGTTCCTTTGTTGGCTTTTACTCCTTGGAAAATATAATAGGGCGGGGCATCGAACTCAAACCACGAAATTTTGGAGGTTTGATAGTCGTCCTGATTCGCTTGGCTTGCTGGGCTAATGGCGATTAGTAGGCTAACCGCTAATGCTTTCATAAAATTCATTTTGGTGACTTAATTAAATGTACAGCCTATTCCTTGTCCATAATATGAACTTATTTTTCTCCACGATCAAACTAAATTACTATCGTAAATGAATTTTTAACTGTTAAGTCTTATTTTTCGCTAGCGTAAATAGCTAAAATCGGAAAATTATTTTCACCAAAGTTAAGTGTCATCGATTGAACTTCGTCGCCAGAAAAATTGAGTTTGTATTCCAATGGCGAGCGACGGCTCCCATCGGCAAATAACGCCATCAGATGCTCTTGCTCAAAACTACGACTGCCAGAAGCGGTATTATGAAGTGTTACTACCGCCCAGCGTTCGCCTTCTTCATTACTCATTAGCACATAATTGACGACGTCAAAATCACTGGCTTTGGGTTTAATATTATTATCATTTGGAAATGACAGTTGCAGGTTTTTAGTTACTGCTCGATCAATAGTTAATGCGGTCTCTTGAGCGGTAACTGATGCTGTCATTAGCAGCAGCGATGGTAAAACGAGAGATTTCATGGTAATTCCTTTTTAACGATGTCAGCCGAGGAAATTCGGCTGACGGAGAGTACTTATTCGTAGCTGAGCGGATCCTGAACGCCATTCTTTTCAAAGGCTTCTAAACGCTCTTCACATGAACCACATTTACCACAGGCGTTTTCGCGGCCGTTGTAACAGGTCCAAGTTTCGCCGTAGTCCAATCCCATACGTAATCCGTCAGTTAAGATGCCGATTTTATCGACGTCGATATACGGTGATACGATATCCACTGGTTCGTAGTTGGCGATTTGTGATACATCATTCATCTTCTCAACAAACTCGGGGCGACAATCTGGATAGATGGCGTGATCGCCACTATGAGCGCCGTAATACACAGCACGCGCATCGAGAGACACTGCGTAGGCAATTGCCATAGACAGCAGCACCATATTACGATTGGGCACTACAGTAGATTTCATGCTTTCTTCTTCGTAATGACCTTCAGGGATCTCGATGTCACTACTAGTGAGGGAGCTACCTGCCATCAGCTGATTAATTGCTGATATATCAACAATTTTGTGAGGTACATTAAGTTTTTCACACACCGCTGCAGCGTATTCAATTTCTTTACTGTGGCGCTGACCGTAGTTAAACGTCAGTGGATACACGTCTTTGCCTTCTTCTATCGCTTTGTGCAGTACGGTGTAAGAGTCCATACCACCAGAGTAGATAACGACGACTTTTTCTTTCATTGTTGCTTGTCCGTTGGGGTTATACGTATAATACGCGCCCAGTATACCAACCTTGAAGTAAATAAAAATGAGCCAGCTGCCACTTAATGAAATTTTTGAGTCGATTCAGGGTGAAGGATCCTTCACTGGCGCGCCATCTATTTTTGTACGGCTGCAAGGTTGTCCTGTCGGATGTGCATGGTGCGATACCAAGCACAGTTGGTATCTAGACGAAAAGTATCAAACAACGTTCAATGAGGTTGTTGCCAAAGGCGGTGATGGTGAAAGTTGGTGTAACACAACCGTTGATGAAATGGTTGAGCATTTACTCGGTTATAAAGCGCGTCACGTGGTAATTAGCGGTGGTGAGCCTTGCTTGTATGACCTTCGTGATTTTTGCGCTGCGTTAGAAGCTAATGGTTTTACAGTACAACTTGAAACATCAGGTACCTTTGAAGTGAAGGTCAGTGACAACACCCATGTTACTGTATCGCCTAAAGTTGCGATGAAAGGCGGTTATGAAATTTTAGATAGCGCCCTTATTCGCGCCGATGAAATTAAACATCCAGTGGCCATGACTCGTCATATTGAAGAGCTTGATGCGTTATTGGCACGTTTAACACCACAGCAAGTTGCTGCAAAGAAGATTTACCTACAGCCAATCAGTCAACAAAAAAGAGCCACTCAATTGGCTATCGATACCTGTATCGAACGCAATTGGTGGCTCTCGATTCAAACCCATAAGTATTTAGCTATTCAGTAGTTTGCCATTGACCTGTTGCCCAAAACTGCTCGATCTGTTTTAGATATGGCGCTACATCAATGCCGTTATCTATGCGCCATTGCTCGCTGTAGTATGTATTGGTATAGCGATTCCCATCGTCGCAAATTAAAGTCACAATCGCGCCGCTTTGGCGCTCTTCGATCATTTGGCGCATTAACGTAATCACGCCGTAAAAATTAGTGCCAGTTGAGCCGCCGCAGCGTCTGCCAAGGAGTTTTTCTAAAAACAGCATACTTGCGATAGATGCAGCATCAGGCACTTTTTGCATCGAGTCGATAATATCGGGAATAAACGACAGCTCAACGCAGGGGCGACCAATACCTTCGATACGTGAGCCTTTAGCACTTTTTAGCTGTTCGTCACGTTGATGATAGTAGTCGTAAAACACCGAGTTTTCTGGGTCAACAACATGAAGTTGAGTATTTAGTTGATTATAACGAATGTAGCGACCTATGGTGGCACTGGTGCCGCCCGTACCACCGCCAACGACAACGTGGGCGGGCTCTGGGTAAGGCTCTTTGGCCAACTGATTAAATACGCTTTCTGCAATATTGTTGTTACCACGCCAGTCTGTTGCGCGCTCAGCGTATTTAAACTGATCCATAAAATGACCATTAGTTTCTTTAGCCAATGCAATTGACGCTTCGTGAATCTTTCCTGGGTCATCAACTAAGTGACACTGTCCGCCGTAAAACTCAATAAGTTTAATTTTCTCACAAGAAGTGGAGCGGGGCATCACGGCGATAAAAGGTAAACCAAGCAGCCTTGCAAAATATGCTTCTGACACGGCAGTGCTGCCTGAAGATGCTTCAACAATGGTCGTGTGCTCTTTAATCCAGCCGTTACAAAGCCCGTAAAGAAATAACGAGCGTGCAAGTCTGTGTTTTAAACTACCTGTCGGGTGCGTTGATTCGTCTTTGAGATAAAGGGAAATCGTTGGAAATTGGGGCATTGGTACTTGCAGTAGATGTGTGTCGGCACTGCGTTGAAAGTCTGCTTCAATCTTGGCGATCGCTTGGTTGACCCAATGTCTAGGCATGATGTTATCTCCATGATTTTCATCAAGTAATGATGAATATGATTCGGCTACTTCTTAATGAGGGCGTCGTACTCATGACGCAACTTGTCATAACGCTTTTGGTGAGATTTTGACAGTTTCATTCCGCCAAGCACGCGGAAAGACTCTTTACACTCTGCTGCAAGCAGCTTGACGTACTTGCGTTTCTCTTGCATTAATTTGATTTGCGATTGCGCCACATTAAGCACTGCGCCTGAATTAACCGGTGACAATTTTAGCGCTTGTTTAAACAACTGTAGTGCTTCTAGATCGTCATTAGCGCTATAGGCCTCAATACCTTGGCGAGTGATTTTGCTAAACTCAGCCTTCACCATGGTAACGCTGTCATCGTTTAAGCGAGCATTGAGCTCTGCCGCGATATCACTGTTTTCGTCTAGTTGCTTGGCAAATTCAGACGCCAATTCAAAATCGTGAAGATTGATCAGCGTAATGCAAGCATCCGGTGCCAATTCATCCGGCAAGTCCCATTCATCGTCCTCGCCACAAAACTGATAAATCGCCTCCATCAATGTTTTCTTTGATGCAAGGCTTTCACCTTTTGCCGACTGGAGCTGGGCTTGAACCACCCCTTCAAGGGCGCTGAAAGCGAAATTTAAGTTTCTTCCTTCTTCCGCTTTGGCGCGATGGAGCGTAGACGATAACTCATTTTGCAGTTTAAAAACTTCTTTTTGTTCTTCACTGTTTGCAACATTGTCGATAATGGCGCGAGTGTAATTAAACAAATGATTGGTGCCTGCATGGACTGAGCGGCGCGATAAATTAAGCAAATGACCGTAGCTGTCTTTCACTAACGAGTAATCGTCATTGGCTTGTGCCACCTCAACCATGAATTGATGGCGCTTCATCGAATAAGGCGATAGTTCCACGCTACGCTCAAGTGTTGTTCGTGCAGCTTCGTTGTGTTGGTTGGCCAATTGCACCTTGGCCAATAAGTCGATGGCCTCAACGTTGGTCGATTGCGCTTTAATTAACTTCTTGAGAATAATTTCAGCTTCTTCTAGCTCACCCAATCCTAACTTAGCACGAGCGAGATTGAGGTTAGCCCATGGCAGATCTCGTTCTTTTAATAGCGGTTCTAGATACTTGATTGCGTCCTCATGCTGGCCGACATCGCACATAAAGCCAGTCATCATTTGCAGCACAACAGCGCTGTAGCGACTTTTTTCTTTTATTAGATTTTGGCAAGCGAGGATAGCGCGGGGAAGATCGTGTTTATCTAGACATTGATACACCGATGATAAAGCTTGGCGTTTATTCCACGCTTTTTGTAATCGGCTATCTAACAGACGCTGGGAAAAGGGTTTAATGATGTAATCATCCGGTGCCATTTCCATGGTACCTAAGACCACTGCGCGATCGGTTTCGGCAGATACAATAACGAAGAGCGCCGTTGGTTTGATTAAACGCAGCGTTCTTAGCTCTTCTAATAACTGAGTACCATTTTTGTTGCCAAGGTTATATTCAACCATTAGCAATTGATAGTCTTTAGCGCGACACGAACGCAAAGCGGCTTCGCCACTCTCAGCGAAATCGACATTTTTTACGCCGAAATTGGTCAAAATCCCTTTCATCATAATTTGGAAGGGGCGCTGGGGATCGACTAAAAGTACTTTTAACTTGTTGTAAGGTATTTTTTGCAACGTCGACAAAGACTTATCCTATAACTTTAAGCGTTATTGTTATTTTCACTATCATATAAGAAGTGATAGGGAAAAATAAAGACTTGAGTGATAAAACAATAGGACTTTAAACGGATTTATGTTGTAAAAATAGATTTATGAATTAAGAAGATATTTAGATATAAAAAGAAGAGGCTTGATGGTGGAGGGAGGTGGATTCGAACCACCGAAGGCGGAGCCGGCAGATTTACAGTCTGCTCCCTTTGGCCACTCGGGAACCCCTCCAATCAAGTGGTGCGAATAATAGAGATTTTATTGCGGGAGGTAAAGGGATTTTTTCAAAAAAATCGCTAAAGTTTTCATATTTTTAGCCGATAGCATACATAGTGTTCAAAGTGGTGAAATTAAATGCAAATCGGCGATTTACTTATTGGTGAATTACAACTTGGTCAGCGCCTTAACGAGTGTGTACAGCAGGGCAATAAAAGCGAATTTGCTTTATTGCTTTCAATGTTGTCACAAGATGTTCGTGATCAAGACCAGTTTGCGTTAGAACAGACGACTAATGAGAAGAGTGATATTACGCTTGCTGAGCAATTCGAAATTCCGACAACACAGACGCTAAAAACCAGAGCGATGGCCGATCAACATTACTCTATCGCTTTAGCTGATATCTCTCGTGAGCAAGGATTAACCGCAGGTCGTTTACAGCACTGCTTAAAACCAGATGCCTTGAGTTTTGATTTAGATCGCGTTGAGGGCTTTTCTGACGAAATCGTTGATAACTTATCACCGACGATTGCAGCAAGACTTGAAGGTAGAACTATTAGTGCGCCTAAGCCTCCAGTCGACATTAATAAAGCGATAGCCGCGCAACAAAGCTATGAAGCGCAATTATTTGTCGCTTAGCTTGTTTGTGGTTTAGCGCAGAGCGCTAGCTCCCACAGCACTTTTTAAACTTCTTTCCACTATTGCAAATACATTTATCGTTGCGAGATGGCATTTTAATTGCGCTATCGGGATAAGTTGCATCTAGATAATACCAACACTTTTCTGTTTCGGCAGTGATGCGTTTCGCTAGTTCATCATCGATGAATTCTGTCGCAAATCGCGATACTTCATGATGATGTTGCAGCGCATTATCTTGTTTATACCACGCGACAAACTCGACTTTGTTTTCTCGGAATTGGTTATTTTGGACTTGGTTATCTTGAGGCCCCTCAATAATTTGCAGTCCTAACCAATCACATTGCTGATTCCAATCTTTGATAGCTGCTAGCGATACAGTGTGACGGGTCTGCGGGCTATGAGTTGCATAAATATAATCACAATCATTTATGACAAAAGCGCAATAACGGCTCCGCATCAATTGCTGAGCAGTTTTAGGCAGGCTATGGCCTTTGTGAAATGGCTGGCAGCAATCTGAGTATGGTTGATTACTGCCACATGGACATTGCGAAGAATTCATTGCTTTGCGAATTATCGCTGAGCGACGTAGTTTTCAATAGGGTAGTATTCATCAAAGTGCAGTCCTTCGACCTTTTTAGCTTTGATGTAGTTTTTGATCTTCGATTTTGAATTGGCTTCCGACCAGATGCCCCAAGTGCCGTCTTCTTGTTTACTGAATGTGATAGTGAACTTGCCGGCGTGTTGTTTTGGCGGTTGTTTACTCTCTTGCGGTGGAATAACAGTAACTACGTAATAGCCGACATCGTGGATTGTTTTAGTATCAACAATGCGATCGGTAACACGAAATTGTAAGTCTAACGATGAGTTATGTTTCTTAACGCGAGAGAAGTATTTGCCGTAAAGCTTATTGAGACTTTCATGGCCGCTGATGATAGGCGCCGAGCCACCTGTTGAAATGTAAATGCCGTTGGGGGCATAGACATTGGTCATCTTTTGCGGATCAAGCGAGGTATAAGCTTGAGTCAATGATTGATAGCATTCGTTAACATTGTCTTTCTTTGTTTGAGCTTTTGGCGCATCAGATTGCGCATAGCCGTGACAGGCCATAAGAACTAAACAACTTGAGAAAATTAATCGACGAAGCATAACTATTTACTTTACTTGAGAAAACACTGACTATTTTGCGGCAAGGCTATGTCAATTAACAGCGAACTTTTGCCACAAAATGTTTCAGCGCGCATCATACATCAAATGGCTGTTTAAATATAAAGATAAATCAATAAGAAGTGACAAATTGCTGCCAATAGTACAAAAATGTGCCAAATGGCGTGATTATATGGAATCTTGTGGTTGAGATAGAAATAGACGCCAGACGAATAAACTAACCCGCCGCCCGCCAATAGTGCTAACGCCATAGTTGGCAGCGCTTGAATAAGCTCATAAATAACAAACAATGACAGCCAGCCCATCACTAAATATGTCATCACAGAGAATTTTTTGTATTGACTGCCAAACTTGAGCTTTATGCCAATGCCAATAATGGCGCACAGCCATACTAAACCAAGCACACCATAACCTAGGCTGCTTGGAACTTTATGGATCACCAATGGGGTGTATGTGCCTGCGATAAGCAAATAAATCGCGCAGTGATCAAAAAGTTTATAAGCCTGTTTTTTCACAGGATTTGTCGCGGCGTGATAAAGCGTCGATGCCAACATTAATACAGTAAGGCTCAAGCTGTAGATGCTTGTTGTTACTAATTGAGAGAGTTGTTTGTGCTCGAAATAGCCAATAATAAAGGCAATGGTTGCACAGCCGCCGAATAGAGCGCCAATACCGTGTGTCAGCGTATTTAGACGCTCTTCTGCCTGACTGTAAGGCAATGAAGAAGTTGGTTGTTGAGTCGTAGATTGAGACATGAATATATTTCAGCGAACAAGTGTACGCTAAATACTATCTCAATCTACTGTATCAACACAAGCTACATTTTAGGGGTGAATAATGAATGATATAACTTACCGGCAAATTCATCTGTCATGCCCGAGATATAGTCACAGATAATACGCATTTGCACATCGTCTTTTTTGTCTTGCGCTAAGCGCCAGCGCTCCTTGGTGTTTTCAGGTAATAAACGGTAAGGATCAGATGCAAAGGCTTCAAATAACTCCATCACGATTTGTTGGCCCTTATATTCCATCGCTTGAAATTCAGGCTTGCGAATGACTCGCTTAAAGACAAAACCTTTAAGAATTTCTAACAGTTGTGAATATTCACTATTTAGTTTGGCGTTATAAGCTAAGAGTGGTTCATCAAACGCTGGATTGTGTTCAATCTTTATCGCGGTAACAAAGCTATTAACCATTTCACCGATCGCATCTTTGCGTAAATAGGCTTCATCGCTAAATAAGAACAAGGTTAGCTGATCGATGTCGAAGTTAAGGGCGTTGGGGTTTAGCGATTTTACCGGCGTCACCACATCGCGCATCCATAGATTGTAGTTGACGGTGCCCATCACGATAGCATCTTCTAAATCATGAACAGAGTATGCGATATCATCGGCAAGCTCCATTACCGAACAATCAAATGACTTGTGTAAGCTGCGCTTGTGGATACTAGTGATGCCGTTATGCTCGGTGTGTTTAGCCATGCGAATAAGCGCTTTATCGTTGTCCGTCAATGGCTCTAATACCCAGTCAAGTGCGCTAGAATCAACATCAAATATCGCCTTTGGTGGCAACCAATTATGCGCTTTTAGTTGTCTAAAGCTGTCAGTTGGTTTATCTGGATAGTCACCAACCACTTCACTAAAGGTAACCGGATATTTTAAGGTGCCGAGTAAACTGCGACGTGATAGGTTCATGCCAAAGTCTTTGGTGTAAGGCTCTAGACGGGTCAAAATACGAAAGGTTTGACCATTGCCTTCAAATCCGCCGTGATCGCGCATCATATAATTAAGGGCAATTTCACCGCCGTGTCCAAAAGGCGGATGGCCGATATCATGAGCAAGACCAAGCGTTTCAATAAGCGTTTCGTCGAACTCAAAGTGGCTAAAATCAGGATATTGGCTTTTGAGCTGACTAATGATCCCCGAGCCAATTTGCGCAACTTCAAGTGAATGCGTTAAGCGCGTGCGATAAAAATCACTTTGGCCAATGCCAACCACCTGAGTTTTAGCTTGCAGGCGACGAAACGCAGCACTGTGAAATAAACGGGCGCGATCTCGCTGGTGGAGCGAGCGATGATCTGGTGGTCTTGCAATATGGCTTGGACCTTTGCGTGTTAACCACAACGCGGGATCGTGTTTGTTCATCGCTTATTCCTTGTTATTGACGATAATTTTCTAAGAAATTACCAAAGCGCAGCATTGCGGCGGTGAGGTCTTGTACATAGGGTAGGGTCACAATGCGAATGTGATCTGGCTCTGGCCAGTTAAACGCTGTGCCGTGAACTAATAAGATTTTTTCTTTTCGCAACAAATCAAATACCAATTGTTGATCGTCTTGCAAATTAAACTTCTTAACATCGAGTTTCGGGAACATGTACATAGCGCCTTTGGGTTTAACACAGCTCACGCCATCAATATTATTGAGAATTTCGTAACATGCATCGCGCTGCTCTAACAAACGACCGCCTGGCAAGATAAGCTCATTAATACTCTGATAGCCACCAAGCGCTGTTTGAATGGCGTGTTGACAGGGAACATTGGCACATAAACGCATTGACGCTAACATGTTTAGACCAGTGATGTAACCAGCTGCTAGCTCTTTGTTGCCGGAAATTACCATCCAGCCAGCGCGGAATCCTGCAATGCGGTAGGCTTTTGATAAACCGTTAAAAGTGACTATGACTAAGTCTTCAGCCAAAGACGCCGTGTGAATGTGCTGCGCTTCATCAAATAGAATTTTGTCGTAGATTTCATCGGAAAAGACCATCAGGTTATTTTCACGCGCGACTTGCAACAGCGCTAAGATGATTTCTTTTGAATAAACCGCACCGGTCGGGTTGTTCGGGTTGATAAGCACTATGGCTTTGGTATTTTTGTTAACCTTAGCGCGAATGTCATCGATATCAGGAAACCAATCAGCTTCTTCATCACAACGATAGTGGACAGCTTTACCACCGGCTAAGTTCACCGACGCCGTCCACAGTGGATAATCAGGCGCAGGGACTAATACTTCATCGCCATTGTTTAGTAGCGCCATCGTGGCCATTTGAATCAATTCAGATACGCCGTTACCAATGTAAATGTCTTCAACATCGATGTTGGGAATGATTTCTTGATAATGATGGAATACCGCTTTTCTCGCTGAGAACAATCCTTTTGAATCACAATATCCTTGCGCCTGTGGCAGGTTGTGAATGACATCGCGAACGATTTCATCAGGCGCTTCAAAACCAAATGGGGCAGGGTTACCAATGTTGAGTTTTAAGATCCGGTGACCATCTTCTTCAAGGCGCTGTGCTTCATCGTGCACTGGCCCGCGAATGTCATAACAGACATTGTGTAGTTTATTTGATTTTTGAAACACGACTTTATTTCCATTATCTATAGAGAGCTTTGAGCCACAACATAACCTATTGCTGGCATACAAAAAAGTGTAATAGGACTAATGGATAAAAAAAACCTCGCTAGGCGAGGTTTTTAGTGTATTTCGAACTAAATTAGCGCGTTTGCGCCTTAGCTGACGATGACTTAAGCAAGCTCTGCTAAACACATTTCTTCTTGGATTTGGGCAACCCAAGCTGTAACGCGTTCTTCAGTTAATTCTGGTTGGCGATCTTCGTCGATACCTAAACCAACGAACTGGCCATCTTCAGTTAGTGCTTGAGATGCTTCAAACTCGTAACCGTCAGTCGATGTGTGACCAACGATGATTGCACCACGTGGTTCGATAATGTCTTTTAACGTACCCATGGCGTCTAGGAAGTACTCAGCGTAGTCTTCTTGGTCACCACAACCAAAGATAGCTACTAACTTGTCGTTGAAATCAATGTTTTCTAGCTCAGGGAAGAAGTCGTCCCAGTCACATTGTGCTTCACCGTAGTACCAAGTTGGGATGCCTAATAGCAGTAAATCAAATGCAGCAATTTGCTCTGGAGTTGATTTTGCGATGTCGTGAACTTCAACTAAGTTTTTACCTAGTTGTTTTTGGATCATTTTAGCAACCGCTTCAGTATTACCGGTGTCGCTACCAAAAAACATGCCTACACTAGCCATAACGTTTCCTATGTATTTTCTAATTCGTTGGTTGTTAATGCCATTTTATCATCCAGCGATGATAAATTGTTGATTTGTGTCATTAACATTGATTCTATTAATTGACCGCGACTCACGTTGTGAGAGAGGGCCAATGCGTTTAATGTGTCGAACAATTGCTCATCGACTTTAAGCTCAACACGCTTGAGTCCTTTAGCCTTATCGCGTTTGATCTGGTTGCGCTTGTTAACCAGCAATTGATCTTTGCGAGATAAGGGATTGGTTTTAGGACGTCCACGACTTTTTTCGTTAGCAAAAAGATCAATGGTTGTTCTATCGTTAGATGCTTTTGCCATAACTTAATTATTATTTCTTACTACAAACAGCTAGTTACTAGTCGCTCACTAAAGACTAAACTAACCTAGGCCCTGAGTATTCCAAAATGCTTGAATAATACCCTTGGCAATAAAACCGAGACAGCCGAAGGTCAGAACGCCCCAAACAACTAATTTTCCAGCGAAAGGAACTTCTCCTTTCTTTAGAACATCGTGAATTGCCATACCAATTAGGAAGAAGATTAGGGCAAACATGAGGTTTAAGCCTAGGGCTTCAAATTGTTGATATTGTTGAGGTGTCATCGCTTGTCTAACTTGACCATGAAAATAGTGACGCGCAATATAGCACAATCATTTTGTCACTGCTATGGCTTACATCACTATATTTGAAGACTTTTAATACTCTTGTTTAAACGCTATTCGCGTCACTGTTTTTAGCAATAAAGTCACTGACGATTTTGTTAAAACTCGCAGGTTTTTCAGCGTGTAACCAATGGCCTGTGCCTTGAATAATTTTCGCTTGCGCCGTTGGGAAATACTGCATAATAGCTGGGCGATGATCACTGGTAATGTAATCTGAATTTTCACCTTTAATAAATAAGGTAGCGCCATTAAAGCACGCATCACCGCTTTCGTCGGTTAAGCCACTAATAATACGCTCATAATTATTGGCTAAATTATCGATGTTACAACGCCAGAAAAATCCCTCATCTCCTTTGGCAAGATTTTTAAGTAAGAACTGCGCTGTGCCTGCGTCGATGCCGTGTTCTGTTACAACTTTCGTTGCTTGTGCTCTATTGGTTAAAGAGGCTAGGTCGATGGCATTAAGGGCATCAAAAATATGAGTGTGGCGATGTGTGTAAGTCACTGGTGCAATATCAGCGACAACCAATGATTTGATGAGATGCGGATAATCTAATGCCAATTGCATAGCAACTTTTCCACCCATTGAATGACCGACAAAATGACAAGGCGCGATATTGAGTGATTCAATGTGCGCTGCAATCATTGTTGCCAATACAGGATAGTCGAATGATGCAACATGGCTAGAGAGCCCGTGGTTAGGTAAATCGAGACTGATGACTTCATAGTCTTCGCTGAGGTGGCGAGCCAAGCGACCTAAATTATCAAGGTTACCAAATAAGCCGTGGATCAATACAACAGCTTCGCCTTCACCAATACGTTTATCGTTAATTGTCATTGTTAAACATCGTCAAAAAATATTTGGCGCTATTTTGACGTTGCAGGTTAGCAAAAGCAAATTTAACTGCTTTACATCTGAATTTAAACGCATGTTTAATTCTATATGCGTTACCACAGGCGAAAATATCGCTGATTTAAACGGCAAACGTTGAATTAGTTCAACATTTTACGCCTAAAATATGGACTAAAGTCTTAGTCTTGTTACCATAGTTAAAACAGCCGAAATGATCGCAGTAACTTGCATTGTTTTGAGTGATAAAAAATTACAATAATAAGGTTTACACCATTATGCCAACCGCCAAAAAATCCCCGCTTTATATTCCATATTCGGGACATGCTCTACTTGATACTTCATTGCTAAATAAAGGCAGTGCGTTTAGTGAAAAAGAGCGCGAAGCATTCAATTTAAGTGGATTACTGCCACCACTGATTGAAACTATCGAAGAGCAAGTTGAGCGTGCCTACGGTCAATTTAGCTCATTTAACAACAGTCTTGATAAACACGTTTACTTGCGCCGCATTCAAGATATGAACGAAACGCTTTACTATGCGCTGATTCAAGAGCATCTAGAAGAAATGATGCCAATTATCTACACGCCGACAGTTGGTGAAGCTTGTGAAAAATTCTCTGATATCTATCGCTGTGCGCGTGGCTTATTTATTTCTTACGATCAACGCCACGACATGGATGATATTTTGCGCAATGCTATCAAGCCGAACGTAAAAGTTATCGTAGTCACTGACGGTGAGCGAATCTTGGGTCTTGGCGACCAAGGTATGGGCGGCATGGGTATTCCAATTGGTAAGTTATCGCTCTACACCGCGTGTGGTGGTATTAGCCCTGCTTATACATTGCCAGTAATGCTGGATGTTGGTACTAACAACCAATCACTAATCGACAACCCAATGTACATGGGTGTTAAAAAGCCGCGTATCAATGATGAAGAATATTTCGAGTTTGTTGATATGTTTATTCAAGCGGTTAAACGTCGCTGGCCAAAAGTATTACTGCAATTTGAAGATTTTGCGCAGCCAAAAGCGATGCCATTACTTGAGCGTTACCGCGATGAACTTTGTTGTTTTAACGATGATATTCAAGGCACTGCAGCGGTTACTGTTGGTTCACTCCTTGCTGCGTGTAAAGCCAAAGGCGAGAAGCTATCACAGCAAACTGTAAGTTTCTTAGGCGCTGGCTCGGCGGGTTGTGGTATTGCCGAAGCTATTATTATGCAAATGGTCGCCGAAGGCATTAGCGATGAAGAAGCCCGTAAACGCGTATTAATGGTAGATCGCTTTGGTCTTGTTACTCAAGGCATGGCTGATTTACGTGATTTCCAAGAGCGTTTAGCAGTTAACCCAGCGATGACTAACGATTGGCAAATTACTGGTGATTACCCAAGCTTACTCGAAGTGATGCAACATGCTAAACCGACGATTCTCATTGGTGTATCTGGCCAGCCGGGCTTATTTACCCACGCGGTTATTAAAACAATGGCTGAGCACTGTCAGCGTCCGATTATTTTTCCGTTGAGTAATCCTTCGAAGCAAGTTGAAGCGACGCCGATGCAAGTTATTGAATGGACTGATGGTAAGGCGATTGTTGCCACTGGTAGTCCGTTTGCACCATTTGAATACAATGGTGATACTTATGAAATTCCGCAATGTAACAATAGCTATATCTTCCCTGGTTTAGGCCTTGGCGTTATTGCCTGTGGTGCAAAACGCGTAACGGATGAAATGCTAATGGCAACTAGTCTGTGTTTAGCCAAGGTATCACCGATGGTGCAATCAGGTGAGGGCAGTTTATTACCGCCACTCACTGAAATTGCCAACATCAGTAAACAGATGGCATTTGACGTGGCTAAAGTCGCTATTGAACAAGGTCATGCATTAGCTATCGATGACGATATGCTGCGCGCTAAAATCGAGAAAAACTTCTGGATGCCGCAATATCGCGATTATCGCCGCGTGTCAAAATAGTCTCAAAATAAGCAATTTTCAAAAGTAATGGAGCTTTGTCGCTCGTTATGTATAATCGCAGGACTGTTATAAAAATCATCCTGCGATTTTGAAGAAATTATTTTGATTTATAAGGGGTTAAAATGAAATCCATCGAGGTAGAAAACGACCTATACCGTTACATTGCAAGCCAAACAGAGTCTATTGGCGAAGATGCGTCTAGCATCCTCCGTCGTTTGCTTGGTTTACCTGCAGTAGGTGAAATTGTCGTAGATGGCCCATTAAAAGATCCTGCACAGGTAAAAGCTGCCGCAAAAGTGACGGCAAGTGTACCTGAGCAAAGTGAGCCTGCGAAGACAATGGAAGCAAGCAGTGTCTCTGGTGATTTTTCTTCACTATTAGCGTTAACTGATATTAGTGAGCACAAAGCTGCAGTAGGTCGTTTCCTGTTTCTACTTGAGCAAAGCTATCACGTGATGCCTTCAAGTTTTGATGCTGTGTTATCAATTAGCGGTCGCGATCGTGTTTATTTTGCCAAAGATGAAGCAACATTATTAGCGTCAAATGCCAGCACTAAACCGAAGCAAATTGGTCAAACGCCATATTGGGTAATTACCAATTCAAATACTGGCAAGAAGCGCTCTATGTTAACGCAAGCTTTAGTGGTGATGGGATGTGATAAGGCAATGGCAAAACAGATTGCCGAGCAAATTTAACGATTCCTAAATTCCAAAAATGAAAATGCCGCGCATTGATATGAGCGGCATTTTTTTGTCTGGCGTTTTTGTGTGATGTTGCTTGTGGAATTAGAGCAGGCATAAAAAAAGAGCTTCCAAGAGCTCTTTTTTCTATTAACAGATTAGTTATCTGCAATTTATATTAGCTTTCGCCGTCTTCGTCGATTGGCACACCATATAGGTATAAGCTGTGGTTAGTAAGCTTAATGCCGTGCTCTTTTGCAATATCACGCTGACGTTGTTCAATCACTTCGTCGTGGAACTCAATAACGCGGCCAGATGTTAAACAAACTAGGTGATCGTGGTGCTCTTTACTGCTTAGCTCGAACACTGACTTACCACTGTCGAAGTGATGACGAGTCACGATACCTGCATCGTCGAATTGGTTTAATACGCGGTAAACCGTCGCTAAACCAATTTCTTCACCTTGCTCTAACAAGATTTTGTAGAGATCTTCTGCACTGATGTGTTGATTAGCAGGCAATTGCAGGATTTCTAAAATTTTAATACGCGGAAGGGTAACTTTTAGACCCGCTTTTTTTAATGCTAAATTTTCGTCAGCCATTGTTGTCTCTTTTCAGAAGTTGAATTGAAATTAATAATAACAGTGTAAATCTAAGATTTCATTATAAAAGATCCTCACTGTTAAATTATTTATAGCAAATGGTTAAATTTTTTACCACATTTGCCGATAAAACTGACAAGCCTAAATGTATGAAGAGAGATAACAATGATTGCTCATGGCAATGTGGAATTTGAATGGGTTGGAAACATTTTAATTTATAAATTGCAGGGAGCATTTAATGAAGAAGGAATTTTACGTCTAGTAAAAGAACGCAAGAAAGTATCAGCTCAAAAAGATTACCAGCAATGGTTTCGAATAATTTATATGTCGGATGATGCCCTAAGTTCTCCCGAAGTAATAAAAATGGGAGCGGCGATGGAGCAAAAGTCAAAAAGCGACGGATGTGTTGATAGTATTTACGTGATACCAAATGAGTGTTTACGCAGAATTCGGCAACATCAAGAAAAGGCTTTTGGTGGTGAGAGCAATTACTGCGACACCATTGAACAAGCTATCGCAGTATTTTCCAAGCGAGCTGAGTTTATTTTAAAATAGGGCCTGTTGGTCTTTAGAGAAGGTTTTTGCAGCGAATTGTTCGGATGCAATGACAAGACATTTTCGCTACGTTTCTCGTCGCTCGCCTAGGTAAACTAGGCGTCGCTCCTCATGCCTTGCGAAAAGCCTTGTCAATTGCACAAAATTCATTCTAAAAAGTTCAACAGGCCCTGGTAATCACCTTATAAATGCCGTTGCACAAGGTTTCTAATTCATCATCAGAAATAATGTATTGCGGCATGATATACACTAATTTGCCAAATGGTCGAACCCAAATGCCTTGCTCAACGAACGCGGCTTGAATTGTTGCCATATTAACAGGTTCAACTAATTCGATAACGCCAATGGCGCCAAGCACGCGGACGTCTTGAACATGAGGGAGCTGCTCAAATTTGGAAAAGTGATGTTTTAGTTGCGATTCAATGTGCGGCACCTGAGTTTGCCAATCGCCTTCTTGCAACATCGTTAAGCTTTCAGTAGCAACTGCACAAGCTAATGGATTACCCATGAAGGTAGGACCGTGCATAAATACACCTGCTTTGGTTTTACAAATCATTTCCCCAATCGCAGCCGTAGTTATAGTTGCTGCAAGGCTCATATAGCCACCTGTGAGCGCTTTGCCCAAGCATAGAATATCTGGCACAACTTCACTGTGCTCATAGGCAAATAACTTACCAGTTCGGCCAAAGCCAGTGGCAATTTCGTCGCAAATTAGCAGTACATCATATTCGTCACATAACTCACGCACTGCTTTAAGATAGTTGGGATGATACATCCGCATGCCGCCAGCGCCTTGTACTATTGGCTCTAGAATTATTGCCGCCGCGTGCTGATGATGTGCTTCAAAAAGCGCTTTAAGTGGGGCAATATCACTGTCGCGCCATTCATCGTCAAAGCCAATTTGTGGCGCCGTTGCAAAGCGCTGTTTTGCAAGCACTCCCGTAAACAAATCATGCATCCCATTGACAGGATCGCACACCGACATCGCCGCGAAGGTGTCGCCGTGATAGCCATGCTCAATAGTGAGCATCTGTGATTTCTCAGGTTGGCCTTTGGCCACCCAATATTGAATAGCCATTTTTAACGCGACTTCTACTGCCACAGAGCCCGAATCAGAAATAAAAACGCGATCGAGTGGCTTAGCTGTCATTTCAACTAACTTACGACACATGCTCACCGCACTTGGATGCGTAATGCCACCAAACATCACATGTGACATCTTGTCGATTTGATTTTTAGCCGCCTCGTTAAGTCGAGGGTGGTTATAGCCGTGAATTGTCGACCACCAACTGCTCATACCATCAATAAGTCTGCGGCCATCGTCAAGCACTAGCTCAACGCCGTGCGCTTCAACGACTCCAATACAGGGAAGCGGTGCTATCAGTGACGTGTAGGGGTGCCAGATGTGTTCTTTGTCAAAACTAAAATCAGATGGGGTCATACTAAAACTCAAATATTTAAATTACAATCGTACAAAGTATCGCCAGATGTAAATCTGTTAAGTTGCATTTGGTTGACAGGTTAGCGCAATAACGTATCCTAGCCAAATAATTTAATAGCAATAATAGAGTTAGCAATGAGCACAACACCAATCCGTCACGACTGGACGTTAAAAGAAGTTGAGGCATTATTTAATCAGCCGTTTAATGATCTTATGTTTCAAGCACAAATGGTTCACCGTGAGCACTTCAATCCAAATGAAGTGCAAGTTTCTACTTTATTATCAATTAAAACAGGTGCTTGCCCAGAAGATTGTAAATACTGTCCGCAATCGGCGCGCAATAAAACTGGCCTTGAAAAAGAACAACTATTGGAAGTTGAAAAGGTTATTAAAGCGGCGAAACATGCAAAATCTGTCGGCTCAACCCGCTTTTGTATGGGGGCTGCTTGGTCAAACCCACGCGATCGCGATATGCCTATCGTATTAGATATGGTGCGTCAGGTACGTGATATGGGTATGGAAACCTGTATGACACTGGGGATGTTAACGGCTGAGCAGGCACAGCAACTTAGTGATGCAGGTCTTGATTACTACAATCACAACTTAGATACCTCGCCGGAGTTTTACGACCAAATTATTACAACCCGTACTTATCAAGATCGCTTAGATACGCTTTCATATGTGCGTAACGCAGGCATGAAAGTTTGTAGTGGCGGCATCTTAGGCATGGGTGAAAAAGAGCACGACCGTTACGGTTTATTAATGGCGCTTGCAAATCTTGAGCAACATCCAGACAGTGTGCCAATTAACATGCTGGTTAAAGTAAAAGGTACGCCACTTGAAAATGTTGATGATTTAGAGCATTTCGAATTTATCCGTACCATTGCAGTGGCGCGTATTATGATGCCTAAATCTCACGTTCGTTTATCGGCGGGACGCGAGAAAATGAACGAGCAAATGCAAGCGATGTGTTTCATGGCGGGCGCTAATTCGATTTTCTACGGTTGTAAGCTATTAACGACATCAAACCCAGAAGAATCGACCGACGTTAACTTGTTTAAAAAGCTAGGTATCAATACCGAGCGCACTCGTCAATATTCAGATGAAGCTTATGAAGCATCGATTATGGATGCGGTGCAAATGAGCGAAAAAGACAATCTGTTTTACGACGCTGCTAACTAAGACTACTATCAATGAGTTTTAAAGGGCTAGCGTTGTCACTGGCGGCGCTTCAATCACAGCACTTGCATCGTCAAGTGACGAGTGTTGAAGGTGGTAATGGCATCTTGTTGCGCCGACAAGGTCGTGATTACGTTAATTTTTCAAGCAATGATTACTTGGGATTGGCGAGAGATCCATTAGTCAAAACTGCGGCGATTAACGCAATAAATGACTATGGCATCGGCAGTGGCGGCTCGAGTCTTGTGACTGGATATAGCGTGCTGCATCAACGTCTCGAAGATCTAATCTGTGAGATTACTGGTTGCGAGCGGGCAATGTTGTTTAGCTCTGGCTTTGCCGCCAATAGTGGCGTGATTTCAGCACTGCTGAGCGATGGTGATTTACTATTGCAAGATAAGCTAAATCACGCCTCTCTCATGGAAGCAGGAATGCAATCTCCCGCTACCATGCAACGCTTTGTTCACAATGATATGACCCGTCTTCATACACTGTTAGACAAAAGCAATCACGACAATAAATTAGTGGTAAGCGAAGGCGTGTTTTCGATGGATGGCGATCAAGGTGATTTAGCTAAATTATCAAGCTTAGCTAAAGAGCATGACAGTTGGCTAATGGTAGACGATGCCCACGGCTTTGGCATTAATGGCGATGGACGCGGAACCTGCGCAGAAGCCAAGATTACGCCTGATATTTTAATGGCAACCTTTGGTAAGGCTATTGGCACTTGTGGTGCTTTCGTTGCGGCAAGCAGTGATGTTATCGATTATCTCACCAATACCTGTCGTCATTATATTTACTCGACGGCATTGCCAATGCCTGTGGTTGCGGCAACCATCAAAAGCATTGAATTAGCACAACAGACGGGCAGACGTGAAAAGCTGGCAGCGCGAATCGACTATTTTAGACAACAATGTCAACGCTACGGCTTAGCATTGATGCCATCGCATAGCGCAATTCAGCCGATAATAATCGGAAAAAGCGATAAAGCGATAGCGATGAGCGATCACCTAAAATCCCAAGGTATTTGGGTTAGTGCTATCAGACCACCAACAGTGCCGCCTAATACTGCGAGACTGCGCATAACCTTATCGGCGAATCATGAGTTTTCGCATATTGATGCGTTAGTAAAGGCATTGATTGAGGCAAGAGAGGTAGCAAATGACCAATGAGCAATTTCTATTGAATGAAAATAACAATAGCGCACCCGCCAGTGCAATCGATAAGGATAAAATCAGCAGTGCCTTTTCCAATAGTGCTAGTAGTTATGACAGCGGTGCGGCACTGCAACGTCGTGTTGGCAACAAGCTATTAGAGCGCCAACAACGCGTTAATCAGCTGGTGGATCTAGGTACTGGCCCCGGCTATTTTACGAGTGCGTTGGCTGATAAATCATCTGGCCTAATTGGCGTTGATATTGCGCCGCAAATGCTGGAGTTTGCTAAAGCGCGCAATCATCATATTGATGTTAACTGGCTGCTTGGCGATGCTGAATCGCTGCCACTTGACACTGAAAGTGTCGATGGCATCTTCTCAAGCTTGATGCTGCAATGGGTGCACGATCTATCAAAGGCGCTCTCAGAGGCTTATCGCGTGCTAACACCGGGCAGTGAATTTCACTTTTCAACCTTACTCGATGGCACGCTTTATGAGCTAGCGAGTGCGTGGCGTCAGGTGGACGACTTACAACACATCAATAGCTTCCTAACTGAACTTGCCCTAAAAGAAGTTATTGAGCAAAGTCAGTTTGAACTGACCTCATACACTAATCAGGCTGAAGTACTTTACTACGATAGTGCGCTTGAACTGATGCGAGATTTAAAGGCTATTGGCGCAAATAACACCGCCGCTAAATCTCAAGGACTGATGGGGCGCAGCACCTTGCGCAAAATTCAGCAGGGCTATGAAGTATTTAGAACTGAGCGCGGATTAAGCGCAACTTATCAAGTGGCTTATTGCAGCTTGAAAAAGCCTGTTTAAGCGAAAAACATGAACTTAAAGAAGTAACTATGAATCAACAACGCGTATATTTCGTGACAGGCACAGATACCGATGTCGGCAAAACCTTCGTATCAGCTTTATTGCTGCAACACCTTGCCAAACAAGGCAGTGCGATTGGCTACAAGCCTATTGCAGCAGGTGCAGAGTTAATTGACGGCGAGTTAAAAAACGATGATGCATTAACGCTAATTGATGCTAGCTCCGAGCAATTTGATTATCAGCGCATTAATCCAATTTGCTTTGCGCCGCCGATTGCACCGCATATTGCGGCGGTGAAAGAGGGCGCTGCGCTTAATATCGACACGTTAAATAATTGGTGGCAGCATGAACGTGGTCATAGTGATATTGCTTTGATTGAAGGGGCTGGTGGCTGGCGACTACCTCTCAATGATAAAGAGCTGTTAAGCCAGTTTGTGCAAGCGCAGCAGTGTGAAGTGATTGTAGTGATAGGTATGAAGTTAGGTTGCCTTAACCATGCGCTGTTAACGATTGAGGCGATTAAAGCCGATGGCTTAACAATTAAAGGCTGGGTGGCGAATCAGCTGATTGATAGAATGCCATATTACGATGACAATCTAGCCTATTTGCAGCAAGCGATAGACGCCCCATTACTAGGTGAAGTTGTCGCACACCAGCAATATCACGATGGGCTTTTTAAATATATTTAGACTTACTTTGTGAGTTTCTCAATCGACATTATCGCTTGCGTAAATTCGTTTAAACTCACCTCAATGACGTCATCGGTTTTGCCCCAATCAATGCCGATGACGATATCAGCGCTATTTAAATCATCCATCCAGAATTCCAACCAATCATCAACAGTAATCTCAGAAACACTAAAGTCCTGCCATTCGCCGCTTAGTTGCGCAGCTGCAGTCTCTGGCGTTGAAAACAGCGGTAGTGCATCAAATCCCTCGCTGCCATTAGCATCAACGATCAGCCATTCTTGAGCGTTGTCGTCGAATAAACCATAGAATGATTGTGGTTCAACGACATTGTTTTTAAATTCGGTGATTATATTTTGTGTTGTCATGGGCATCAGTACCTGAAAAGTAATGGTCAAACAGAGTTTTATCGATTTAATGGCAGAGATTAAATAATACTATCCGATGGTTGTCTAATTTAATTAGTGTTATTTTATTACTAGGATAAGAAATATCGTTTATTGGTATTGAGTTTTATATGAGGATGAAATAGGTGCCTATCAGGTCATTTGCATTTCCCGTTATTGTTGTCGGCTTGCTCATTGGGCTACGCGTCTTTGACGGCGTATTACTATTTCACACCTTAGCCGAACTAATGTCTGTGTTTGTCGGGCTATTGATGATTGTGGTTGTAGCCAACACTCGTAGCTTTATCAAAAACGACTTACTCTTGTTCCTCGCTATTTCTTATTGCGGGGTTTCCGTTATTGACTTGATGCATGCATTCACAGTGACAGGAATGCCATTTGATTATGCCAAAACGCCAGAAACCACCGTTAAATTATGGATGTTTGCACGATTTTTCGAAGCTTCTGCATTGCTGTTTGCACCCTTACTGATTAGGCGCCGTTTAAACCAGCCCCTCGCGATAATTGCAGCTGTCGCCATGATAATCGCCAGTGCCAAAGCTAGTTTCTTTGTCGAATATCCGAAGATGTTTGCAGACGGTGGTTTATCGATATATAAAGTAGCAGGTGAATACGTCATTATGACGATGATGGCGCTGGCGATGATTTTATTAGCCAGAAAACGCGCGTTAATAGCGCCGCGTGTGTATCAAAACTTACAGGCGGCAATCGCGCTGAAAATCATTGCTGAATTCTGTTTCACCTTGTATAGCGATTTCCACGGCGCCGCCTTTGTATTTGGGCATCTGCTAAAGTTCGTTTCATTTTGGCTCATCTACATTGCCATTATCAAAACCGCATTAAAACAGCCAATACAACTGCTTTCTCAACAGTCCAATAGTTATGATGCTATTCCTACTTCTGCGATAAAAATTGATAGCGAAGGTGTTATTTCACAGGTCAACCGCGCAGTGCTTAAGGAGTTTTCATTTAGTCGTGATGTCCTTATGTATAAGCACGTTCATCAATTCTTTCACCCCAAAAGTACAGACGGTAAGTGCAAGTACTGTGAGGCCATAAAAACGCATCAAAAAGTATCAAACGAAGAGGTCTTTTTAGAGCAATATCAAAACTGGTATTTAGTGTCATTAGCGAGTGTCGATAAAAACAATAAACACGGTGGCATGATTTTGTCATTGACCAATATTTCTAAGCAAAAATCCCATGAACAACAACTCGAGCGCCATCAGCGTGACCTCGAACAAACGGTTAAATCTCGAACCAAAGAATTACAAGAATCCTTTGATACCCTAACAACAACGCAAGAGAAGTTATTAGAGTCCAAAAAAATGGCAGCGCTTGGTGGCTTAGTGGCTGGTGTTGCGCATGAGATCAACACGCCAATTGGTGTCAGTTTAACTGCCGCTTCCTATTTGGATTTGCGAACGAAGGAACTTGATGAGAAAAGCAAAGCGCAGAAAATGACCCGCAAGGAATTCGACGGCTATATGACACAAGCCGTAGAAAGCTCAGAGCTCATTATGAACAACCTGCAACGAGCGGCAGGTCTTATTGGTAGTTTCAAGCAGGTGGCTGTTGATCAATCTAGCGAGGCTGCGCGATTATTTAAGATGAAGGCTTATGTGCAAGAGGTGTTAACGAGTCTGCAGCCGACCATGCGCAAGCGTCCTATCGACATTGAATTCTTCACCGAAGATGATTTTGACGTCTTGAGTTCGCCAAGTGCCGTGTCGCAAATCGTGACCAATTTAGTGATGAACAGTTTGAATCACGCCTTTGAGCCTCAACAATCCGGCAAGATTAGTTTAGTTATCAAATTAGACAATGACACTGTGCACTTCAAATTCCGCGATACCGGTAAAGGAATCAACAAGCAACATTTGTCAAAAATCTATGATCCTTTCTTTACCACCACCCGTGGTAAAGGTGGCAGCGGCTTAGGCATGCATATTATTTTCAACTTAGTAAACCACACCCTCTGTGGCCATATTGAGTGTCAAAGTACAGTGGGTGAGGGAACATCCTTTGATATCAGCTTTCCTCGTTATTTGGACTCGAAAACTTGACCATGACTCTGTATTGATTATCGGTCACTTGTTTGTCAAATTTCCAGCCAAAACGGTTGATTAGATTTTGAATAAGTTGATTACCTAATCCAAATCCTAGTTCACTGACAAATTGTTGATGTGTGCCTGCGGTTTCAACATTGGTGATAATAATTTTATCATTAGCTTGATGGATAGCGACAGTCCCTTGTTGCGTGTGTTGTAAGGCGTTTCGAATCAAGTTGTTGACTACCAAGGTTACTGGCGTGGTCGCTAAATTAATCACTGAATCATCTCGCTCAATGGCAACTTCAATCGATTTACCTGCAGTAAGATAATTTAATTCATCGAAAGACTGCTCAATGAGCTGCCCAAGCTCGATATCGTCGGTTGGCATCTCCTCAGCTTCATCGCGACTTAGCCACAATAGCGTTTCAGTCATCGACTTCATGGTGAGGCTAGCGCGATTAATACGTTCTCTGATTAAGCGCTCCTTGTCACTAGGGCTAGCATTGACTTTTTCCAGTAACGAACAATTGCTACGTAGCACGGCAATAGGCGTGCGCAATTCATGACTGGCGTAGCTCAAGAACTTGCGTTCTCGCTCAACGGATGCTGTTAGTGAGCTGTAGTTATGGTGAATAAGTGTTGCTAGCTCATTGAGCTCTTTAAAGCGAAACGCAGGCAAAGGTTCGTTAATATTATCGATTGTTAAATTACTCGCCCAGTCCCTTAACGACTCCATCGGGCGAGCCACTTTTTTAAACACAAACCAAAGAGTTACTAAAAATAATATGAAAAATCCGCTGCCGATTAGAATAATCATCACCATAGGATCGATAAAGAACTCATCCGGATGTTCCTTAGCTATCTCATCGCGCAAATTTTCCTTATAACGGCTGATATAAACCGCAGAGCCTTCTTTTTTTACAACGACCAATGAATAGATATGATTAGGTGGCGATATATAGTTCCAGTCAATAAATCGCGTATGCAGCGTAAACGGCTTTAGCTCTGGTGATGGGAAGTGACGTTTGATTTGGCTCGGCACCTGTTGCCAATCAGAGGTGATGTAATAATCGAGCACTTGCGGCTCGGTAATCTTACCGCTGTGATAGTCCAAACCCAGCTCTATCATGATATCTTCGCTGGCCATTTGAAAGGCGCCGATAAAAATCTTGGCACTTTGAAACGACAAAAATGCTGAGATCAAGAGAACTAATCCAGCGAGTGAAGCAAATAAATAGGTGCGAATACTCATTTGAGTCCTCTAAAACTACAGCTGTTTGGTGCCGTGTAAGATAAAACCTAGGCCCGGCTTATTGGTTATAGCGGCATGCACATCACAACGTTCGAATTGTTTACGCAGGTGATGAATATGCACTTTCAAACTATTACTATCGGGCTGAAAATCTCCCCAAATACCTCGCATTAACGACTCACGTGATATTGGTTCGTTGGTGTCTTGCATAAACATTTTTAATAGCTTGAACGTTATCGGCGTGAGCTTAAGCTCCTTAACATCGCTGCGTGCACTCTTTGTTTGCAAGTCTAAGGTTAAGTTTTCAATGGCAAGCGTGGTAATTTGTTTACTGCGCCGTTTTGATAAGGCGATTATACGGATGACTAACTCGTCCATCTCAAATGGCTTAACGAGATAATCATCCGTTCCCGCATTAAAACCAGCAATTTTATCCGCCAAGGTATCTTTGGCGGTTAACATCAACACTGGCGTTTCATTGCTGGCGTTGCGTGCCTGCTGGCAAACACTCAGGCCATCGAGTCGTGGCAGATTGATATCGAGCAAAATAACATCGTAGTTATTTTGCTCAATCAGTGTTAAACCGAGCACGCCATTGGCGGCGTGATCGCAGGTGATATCTTCAATTTCGAGATAATCAACGATGGTTGAGGCCAAATCGATATCGTCCTCAACCAATAGCACACTAATGCTCATGCATCACTTCCTCATTCTTTGTAAAAAGCGCCTTGATTTTTGCAATGAGATTTAAGGCATCTTGATGAATCATCAGTAATGATGGCACTAAAATCAATGTGATAACAGTGGCAAATAAGATCCCATAGCCCAATGATGCGGCTGCTGGAATAATAAATTGTGCCTGTGCCGACGTTTCACTAAGCAGCGGCATTAAGCCAGCGTAGGTTGTAATTGACGTTAATAGCACGGCACGCAGACGGCTTGTACACGCCATGGTAATAGCTTTTTCTATTACATTGTCTTTTTTCAGGGCATTAAAACGAGACACCAATAACAAGCTATCGTTAACCACAACCCCACTGAGCGCGACTATACCATTGAACGATAAAATGCTTAGCACCATGTCATTTAACCAGTGACCTAAAATCGCTCCGACTAGTCCAAACGGAATCGCCATCATAATAATCACAGGTTGAACATAAGAGCGCAGTGGGATCGCGAGCAGGATATAAATGGCGCCCATTGCAATGATGAATAAACGCGTCATCGACCCTTGAGTTTCTGCTTGCTCTTCCGCTTCGCCAGCAAAATGAATTTTCAAGTCAGGGTAGGTTGCCAATAATTGTGGCACGACAGACTTTTCTAACTGCTGCACTAGCTCATTTGAAGAAATGACATCTTTATCGACTCGCGCGCTGACATACACCGCTGGTAATCCTGAGATACGAGTGATTTCGTTTTGTTGATATTCTTCATGTACCGCCGCCACAGCTGTTAATGGTACTGTTTGACCATTGCTCAATCTCACCATGGCGTTCATCACATCATTAACCGTTTGGCGCTGAGATTGTGGATAACGAATACGCACTTTCACCTCGTCTTTACCGCGCTGATAACGTTGGACGATTTCGCCACCAAAGGCTTGTAAAACCTGACGTGATAAACTTTGCGTCGTTAGTCCTAACGCCATTCCTTGTTCGGTAAGCGTGAACTTTAATTGCGCCTGTCCCGAATCGAAGTTGTCATCAATAGAGCTTACGCCGGCGATTTCGCTCACCGCAGATTTAATCGTTTTACCAGCAGCGCGGATGGTTTCGTCATTCCATGCTTTTAATTCAACTCTGAAATTATCACCGCCACCCCAGCCGCTGCGAATATCGAGTTTACGCACACCTTCAGGTTGTTTTGCCAATTCCTTCCACATGCGCGTGAAGTCATTGAGCGAATAAGGCGCGCCTTTATCAAGCTCAACGCTGATAGCGCCTGATAAATCACTTTCGCCAATAACTTCGATGGTATCGATCCCAGTACCTTGCTTATCAAACTGCGCCATTAGTTTTGCATCAGCAGCTTGAGCTTGTTGCTCTAGAGCGAGCAGGTTCTTGTGAGTTTGTCCAAAGCTGACATCATTTTGCATAGAAAGACTTGCGCGAATGGTACTGCCCGGAATATCAGGGAAAAACGCCAATCGAACGCTACCGTGCTGCGTCATGCCCATCACTAAAATAAAGATAGTAATAAAGCCAGCTAAAACGCCATATCGATAATTTACCGCAAGCTCAATTGCAGGTGTGTATAGGCGCTCGTTGACCCAATTCAAACCATTATCTGCACCCGCTTGGATCCGCGGCCATAGATTACGCCAACCTGTGCTTGGTTTACGGTGAGTATTTAAATGCGCTAAATGCGCAGGCAAAATAAGTTTTGATTCCACCACAGACAGCAGTAAACAAATCGTCACTATCACAGCAAACTGCGAATAAACCTGACCCATACCGCCTTCAACATTTGCTAAGGCAGCAAAGGTGGCAACTGTTGTTAAGACGCCAAAAATGGTCGGCACGGCGACTTTATTTGTACCTGCAATCGTCGACTGTAAGGTATCGCCTTGTGCTTTACGGGTGGCATAAATACTTTCGCCAACCACAACCGCATCATCCACCACAATCCCGAGGGCGAGAATAAAGCCAAAGGTGGTCATTTCGTTAATCGACATGCCTGTGAAATTCCCCGTCATAAAGAACAAGGTGCCACAGAAAATGAACGGCAAGCCCGCTGTTACCCAAAAGGCAACGCGTAAATTTAAGAATATCGCTAAAACGATGAACACCAATGCGATACCAGAAAGCGCATTTTTAATTAACAGTGCTAAGCGATCGCGGATCAAAGCGCCGCCGTCATTCCACGTTTCAATGCTGACGCCTTGTGGCAGCAGGGCGCTTTCCTGCCATGAAGCAACCACCTTATCGGCTTGTTCGATAATTTTTAAGACATCGCCGCTTTCATCGACATTAATTTCTACGCCAATACCCGGCATACCGTTGTAGCGGCCCACAACAAAGGTGCTATCAGAGAATTCATCACTCACAGTCGCCACATCACCTAAACGTACGATTGAGCCGTCGCTAAGTGTTTGCAGTGGTAAGTTAGCAAATTCTTGTTGCAAGTAAGCTTGCTCAGCAACTTTTAAGCGTACCACCTTATCTTGGTTACGCAGGCTGGTAGAAATACCAGTGCTCGATTCGTTATTAACGATATTAGCGACATCAGAAAATGACAAACCATAAGCCTGCAGCTTTTGTTCATCGAGCTCAATCGACATCATTGGCTCAGCCTTGCCTTTAATCGACACATTAGAAATGGATGATTCTGCTAATAAATCAACTTTTAGGCGTTCGGCAATTGCTTGCAACGAACGGCGATCGCTATTGCCATAAATCTTGATTGAATAGGCATGCTCAAGCGATGTTTGCTTAGCGATGACAGGTTTTTCAGCATCACCAGGAAAGCTATAGATTGCATCAACTTTCGCTTTTACATCGCGCAGAAGAATATCTAAGTCGTAGCTAGATTTCGATTCAACGGTTACATTAGCGCCGCCAGCATTCGACGTTGAAGTAACGCGTTTTATGCCTTGTACAGTCGCTAGCGCCTCTTCTATTTTTATGGCTATGCCTTCTTCAGACAGCTTGGCGTCGCCGCTGTCGTAGGTCATCGAGATAGATATTGAATCCGTTGCCCACGGTGGAAATGCTTCTTTACGCAGCTGATTAAACGAGAGTAACCCGAGTACTATCACGGAAATCATCAATAGGTTGGCTGCGACACTATTGCCCGCAAACCACGCGATAATGCCGCGTTGAGGTGAATGAGACTCCATTATAGAACCTCCTCTAATTGTGGGACGACTTTCATGTTGGTTAAGTAGCTTGCCAACGGACGGTTGACGATTTTCGCCTGACTGATCTGCGCTTTAGGTCTCACGTAAACCGCATTGTCTTGTGAGAAAACAACGTCAATTGCTAAGGGCCTTAATAAATCCTCATCGCTAATTTGCCACACTGTATGATTGTCAATTAAGGCCGATGCTGGCAGTTTCCATAAGTTGTCGACGGTTGTTCCCTCGACAGTAGCCTTTACAAAGGTACCTGGAAACAGCGGTGTCGCCAGCGCTAATGGGTTGCTGACATTAACAATTAAAGAGCGCTGTCTGCTGTTGGCATTAATGTGTTGTTCGACCCGATTAAACGTTGCTGGCCACTGAAGGTTATTAGCATCATCGCTCAAGGTAATTGCCGAATGAGCATAGGCTGATTTGTCGCCTTGATTAAGTGACTGCCATTGTGCAGTTGATAATGGTAGGGCAACTTCAAATAGTGAAATGTCATAAATGACCGCAATTTCACTGCCTGCTTGCACATTGCTGCCAACTTGAATAGCTTTGCTGACAACAAGCGCGTCAAATGGCGCGGTGATTTTCGTTTGCGATAAATCGTACTCCGCCTTCTCTAACGATTGCTTCGCCAGCTCGAACTTGGCCTTTGCCGCAGCCAACTGCGGTTTTCTTAACACGAGATCAGAGGCTTGATGATCAGCTAATCCTGATTGTTGCCATTCAGCTTCCGCTTGTTTGGCGTTGAGCTCTTCTTGAGCTAATGCAAGCTCTGCATCAGCCAGAGACGCGATAGCATTGGCGACTGCTTGTTGATATTCAATGGTTTCGAGACTAGCAATGACTTCACCTTGCTTAAATACTTTGCCGCTTAGAAAATTCGGCGCTAACGTCACAACCTTGCCACTGACTTGAGAGGTAAGTGATAGTTTGTTGCGTGAAGTCACTTCACCATAAGCACTAACGGTTGCTCGGTGTGACGTTGATTGCACCGTTGACACCGAGACTTGTGGATATTGCACGGGGGCTTTCGGTGGCGGCGTACGTTCTTGGTTGGCAGAAAGCGCACCATTGATGCTAATCGCCAGAAAAATGCTTGCCACGCAAGCCGAGGTAATTACCGTTTTTTTGTTAATAATAGTCATAGCGTTAAGCTCCTAATCCCAATGCAAGGCCAAGTGATACGCGATTGGTCAATTGTTGATAGGTCAGCTGTGTAACCTGTGCTTGAAGTGAAAATGTTTGTTGTTGGATCTGTAGTAAATCGACTAAGGTCACTGTGCCTTGGCGATAGCGGTTGATATAACTGGCTTCGCTGCGCTTAGCATTTGCCAGTGCGTCTTTCGTCAGTGCCAACTGCTCACTCAAACTCTTTTCGTTAGCAATGGCATTGTCAGCTTCATTGATTGCGGTGAGCAATTGTTGTTGGAATCCCCAATAACGTTGCTGAGTGGTGAGTTTGGCAATTTCTGCTTCGCTGGTGAGTTTACCAGCATTGAAAATTGGCGCAGACAGGCGACCTAACAATTGCCACGTCGATGAGCCAAATAGCGCATCATGCAGACTAGTATTATTTCCATTGAGCGAACCTGTTATAGACAACGATGGCAGCAGAGATTTATAAGCGACTTTATGCTGGAATTGCGATGCAATAATCTGTTGGTACGCCTGTTGCAGATCGGGCCTGCGACCAATATTCTCGGTGGTAATTTCTGCTTGCGGTAATTCAACTTGAGGGAAGTCTCGACGATAACTCAATTCCTGTGACGCAACGCCAGTTAACAAACTCAAATTACGCAGCGCTTGTTGATATTGCGCCTGATAGTTAACCAAAGTAGCGCGGCTGGTTTGAGTATTCGATTTAGCCGTATCTAACTCTTTGAGATCCATTAATCCTTGCTGGTAACGATTAATAATGATTTGCTCATTAGTCGCGAGTTTTTCAACACGTGCCGTTTCAATATCAATTAATTGTGCTGATTGCACTAAACCGAGATAGGCGTTAATAACGTTAGCCACCAACAAATCTTTAGCACCTTGATAAGCGTGACCAGACGCCAGCATACTCGCTGACGAGGCATCACTGGCATTGCTCAGCTGTTGCCAAATATCGAGAGTCCAGTTTATTTCTAAGCTAGTGTTGTAACTTGTGCTGCTGTTTTCAGATTTATTCGCGTTAATGTTGCCTGATACGCTTGGCCATAAATTGGCATCGCTGATCCCAGATTGCTGCTGCGCAATTTTAAAACTTAGTAGCGTTTGTTGCAGATTAGGATTGTTTTTAAGCGCGATGGCAATGAGTTCATCAACTTCATCAATGGCAATAACCTGCGCTAATGTCACGCTAGACTGTTGCTCAACTAATGAGCTTTTGGCAAAGGTCGCTAAGTTTTCGTTGGCACGATTGGCATAATCTACGTCTTCAAACGTAGAGCACGCCTGAATCGACAGTAAACCAATAACAATGGCTAAGGGAGATAATCTTTTCACTGGAACCTCACAAATTACAATGTGAAGTGAGTGTAAGAAATATGGAGTTAAGAGAGGGTTAAGAAAATTAACTCATGCTTTCTATTGAATTTTCGGCATAAAAAAAGCCAGATTGCATCACAATCTGGCTTTCTAAATAACTTGAGACTATAGACCTGCGTCAGCTTTTAATGCTTCAGCTTTGTCTGTGCGCTCCCAAGGGAACTCGTCGCGACCAAAGTGACCGTATGCCGCAGTAGGCTGGTAGATTGGACGGTTTAAATCTAGCATTTCGATTAGGCCATATGGACGTAGATCGAAGTGATCGCGTACTAGGCGAATCAATGTTGCTTCGTCAACTTTCGCTGTGCCGAATGTCTCGATGCTGATTGAGGTTGGATCAGCAACACCAATAGCGTATGACAATTGGATCTCACAACGATCAGCAAGACCAGCTGCAACGATGTTCTTAGCTACATAACGCGCTGCGTATGCTGCACTGCGGTCAACTTTTGATGGATCTTTACCAGAGAAAGCACCACCACCGTGACGAGCCATGCCGCCGTAGGTATCAACAATAATCTTACGACCAGTTAAACCACAATCGCCCATTGGACCACCGATAACGAAACGGCCAGTTGGATTAATGAAGTACTTAGTATCTTTAGTTAGCCACTTCTCAGGCAGAGTAGGCTTGATGATAGTTTCCATTACCGCTTCAACTAAATCATCTTGACCAATAGTGTCACAATGCTGTGTTGATAAAACAACGGCATCGATGCCAGTGATAATGCCATTTTCATAAGCAAAAGTGACTTGTGATTTTGCATCAGGGCGTAACCACGGCAATGTACCGTCTTTACGAACTTGTGCTTGGCGTTTTACTAACTTGTGAGAGTAGGTGATTGGCGCAGGCATTAATACATCAGTTTCATTGCTTGCGTAACCAAACATTAGGCCTTGGTCACCCGCACCTAAATCTTTAGGATCTTCACGGTCAACACCTTGGTTAATGTCAGGCGATTGCTTACCGATAGCATTTAAGATTGCACAAGAGTCAGCATCAAAGCCCATGTCTGAATGAACATAGCCAATATCGCGAACTGTGCGACGAGTGATCTCTTCGATGTCTACCCAAGCTGAAGTAGTGATTTCACCACCAACCATTACCATGCCAGTTTTTACGTAGGTTTCACACGCTACACGTGCTTTAGGGTCTTGTGCTAAAATTGCATCAAGAACGGCATCAGAAATTTGATCGGCAATTTTATCTGGGTGACCTTCAGAAACTGATTCTGAAGTGAAAAGGTGTTGTGCCATAGCAGAAAGCCTTCCGTTAAAATTTAAAAAGGTGTTTTTACGTCTAGACGTCTATTGTAATGAAATAAATAAAAGATGCCATAGCAATTTATTAATTAGTGGGACACAGTACTCATTTAGTCGAGTTGTTGAATAAAATAAAGACAATCGAATTTCGGCCGATAACAAGGTATTAACATCAAAGAGTTACTAGCTACGTTTAACTGAGTCTAACCAGAGTGGATTAAGAAAGGAGCAGCACATGTCACAAGATCTGTTGTATTCAATTTTGCCACGCCCTATGAGCAATAGCGTTACGCCAGCGAAAGAGGGCATAAAGAAAATCGACAAAACCAATAAAAAGGGCATTGTCGAAGAAGAGAAGACCACCTTAACTGGCGAAGAGCCAACTTACACCGTGGACAAGCAGCAAGAAAAACAACCATCGTCGAAAAAGGATGATGGCGGTTTAGATACTTATGCGTAATCTCGCAAGGATGCGGATTTGGTGATTAACTTTTTATAGTTTTCGCTTTTCGTTCGACTATGCTGTCGTTAGATAGTTATGGTTCTTTCATTTCTAAGCAATATCTATAGTTGCTTTTCCGCTATTTCCTTCTTAACAAACTAATTCTACTTATTATCTGGATTCTTTCCGCCTTTCACGCATTTCTTTGTTTTATACTAATTTAAATGATTGTAATTATTAGATATTTAATTTATCTTTCGTTTTTACCATGAATTTGGTGCGAACATTTATCGCGCCAGCTTCCGCATATTAAGCTGTTAGTAGGCATATGAGATTTATCGATAACTATAAATTTGTCATATTAATGACCGTAGGGAGTTTAGCACTTTGGGGGCATATGTTCGTTTTGAGCTACATCGACGATCCAAGGTTCTTCGATCACTCATTAACTTCCGATGAAATGTATTGGTGGGAAGTAATCATACTTTATCAAGGTTTGTTCTTTACTTTCGCGATTTGGCTGACTTCGTCTTATCATTGTTTTAAGCGCACAAGTAAACTCTTAGCAATTTTAATTTGGATGATTTGGCCATTGGTTTACCTTTATAGTTGGAGTGTTGTGATAATCGCATTTGTTCGACGTGAACCTACTAACAAGCCTCTAAATTAAGATTTACTAAAACTTTCACGCCATTTGCTGAGCGAATCGCCCGCCAGCCATGGTTCACTTATTAGAGAGGCGTTAAGCACAAGTAACTATGAAATTGAGCGAATTCGAACAATCCGTTTTGGATACTCTTATAGAAGGAGATCTTGAAGAAGATATCATTAAGCAGCAGTTAGTTGATGCTAGTGTGATTGATCGAGATTATACAGGCGTGGGCCTTTTTACAAATATTATGGTATCTGTTGATACTCCACTACTTAGTAAAACTAATAGACCATTTGAGGAAATTCCTAAAATACATCTGGAGCACCCTGAATTAGAGGCTGGCGCTGGTGTTTTGCTCTGGTTTAAAGAGGGGCGAGTATCAACGCTAGAGTGTTATACATATGAAGGAGAGTGGCCTGATAATGAATCTCTCTTTACCATTTGTGCTTAACAAGCGCATGTAACCTGACCTCAGGCCGTTAAAATTTCAGAAAATTTGTGTGACACTCATAAATTGGAAATTAGTGATTTCATGGAGTATTTACGTCAAATCTTTCAAAAGGAAGCTATAACGAGCCTGAAAAAATACGTAAACTAGCTGCCGATATTTTTAGCGATTACTATCGCTAGCTTTCAAAAGGAGTTTGGTATTCTTCTCAATACTTATATCGCAAAAATCGAGAATTTCTCTGAAGTTGAAAGATGTGATTTTTTTCGAGTTTTAGCTCACTCATTGACCGTATCTATAAGAATGTATCTTTGTGACGACGAATTAGATGATGCAGAAAAATTAAATAGAGTTAAATGGCTAAATGAGATATTGCATCGAGTAATAACGAAAGTTCACGTCAGACCATATGACAAAAACAATATCGAGGGTTTCTTCGAAATGATGGCCGATTATATCGAAAAGAACCCCAATATATCTCAGCAGTTGGAACATTGTTTCAATAAATCATACCACCGTGTATGCAGTTGAGAAAAAGCCATTAAGCTAGAGTGATAACTGATTTTATACATACTTAGTCATTTTCTCTTATCAAGGTAATCAGCTTTACAAATCATGACCGTCAATTGCAGCATTTGCCACAGAATATTAAACCAAGAACATGACCCGCTATCGGTCGATTGTGGTGGTAATTGTTGGGGCTGTATTGGCGAAATTGAAGCCGAAATGGGTGATGAATATGCGACAAGGCAATTAATAAAAGAGTTTAAAGCTGGATTACGCAATGATTGGTTACCATCGCCAAAAATTAAATTTGATAAAATCTCTGCCACGATAGAAGTGTATCTAGAAACACCACTCGGATTACCTTGTACTGAAGAATCAATGGAATTATTGATGTATTCAGAGCTTATGTTTAAGCGCACAAAGATTTATTTTGATGAATTAGTTATGACAGATTCTAAAGGCTTTGCTGTTATTCAGATAGATAAGAAACGAAAATTCGAAAATGATTGGTGCAAGATTACTCGTGGCAATAGATCTTGGACTTATCCAGTTGGAAAACTCTACTCAAAGACTTGTTTCGTTAAGTGATTTTTTTGCTTGATTTATATGATAATTTTCTTAGTATGTGCGTTTTATTCAGGACAAAAATTAACAGGGAAATATAGTGAAGCTTATTTACTCTCTTATTCTTACCTTCTTATTAGCATCAAATTCATGGGCGTCTAAAACTGACTTCGTTCAAATTGGTTATCAACAGGTTGATGTCAATTGGATCGCTTCACTCCAACCCAAAGGAGTTAAAGTAGTTGCTAATAAAGAGATTGGTGATTTTTATTTAGAAGCAAGCTATTTCTCAAGCAGCGGTGACAAAGAAACACAATACGAAAATTTTGCTACGGTAGAGGCGGGGAATTTTGATGTCGACTATTCTGTGATTCGACTTAAAGTTGGCAAAATTTTCGAATTAACAGAACTTTCAAATATTGATATTTCTATTGCATATTCAAGTGCTAATTTTGATGGTCAGTATAAAGGCTCTCGTATTATTACTAATCCAAATAATGGCAATCGAGAAGAGCATTCTTTCGAATATATTAAGGATGAAAATTCAAAGAATATTTCGCTAGACTTAACATATAACGTTGTGATGTATGATAGTTTTTATTTTGATTTTTCAATAGGTGGTGAACATGTGCAAGAAGTTGAAAATAAAACTAATTTTACATACGGCGCAGAGTTTGGTTATTGGTTTTCTAAAGAGGTACAAGCTAATGTTGAATACCGCGACACTAAATCAATAGATTCTTTATCTTTAAACCTCCTGTACAAATTTTAGTACTTTAATTTCTTACTCTGCGATCAGAAGAGGAATTAGTTAATTTAATACTAATAGCGCTGCATCAACTTATCGGTTGTTGCAGCGCTTTTTGTTGGCTTGAATTTCTATATACATAACAAGCGTCTTTCCACTCCATTCTTTAGATTTATAACCCTATAAGAAAATAGTATACAATTCTCATTGATATTGTTGTTGGTAATCATTATCATTTGCGTCCTTGTTGAATTTATTTATCAAAGCACATTTGAATCTCATGAAAAAAAGCTTAATCTACAGCGCAGTGATGCTATCACTTGCCTCATCTTATACCGCTACTGCAACTGAAAAATCTCAAGAAGCTACTGAAGTTATTGAAGTTAAAGGACGCGCGCAAACCTTCTATCTCGATCAGCAAACCACCGTTGGTACTAAAGTTGACGCTGATTTACTCGATATTCCACTGTCGGCACAGGTGCTTAGTAAGCAGCTTATTATTGACCAAGCAGCGCGTGATATTACTGATTTATATCGCTCAATCGCTGGTGTGAGTGAGTTTAGTTATTCTGGCGTTACCTTCCGTGGTTTCCGCGATGACGGCAATGTATTTTACGACGGTGTGCGCGGTGACCCATTCTCTGGTTTTAGCGTTCCTCAACTGTTTAACGTTGAGCGCGTTGAAGTGTTAAAAGGTCCTGCTGCAGCTATTTATGGCGGCGGTGAGCCGGGTGGAATGATTAACTATGTGACTAAGAAACCTAAGTTCTCTTCTGAGAAGAATCTTAATTTAACCCTTGGCAACTTCGCGCTAAAAGGTATTTCTGCTGATATTACCGATGGCATTACCGAAGATTTAGCCTATCGTTTTGGTGCTTTCTACGAAGCACAGGACAGTTTTAGAAACAACGCCGATCAAGAGAATATTGAAGTTGCCGGTGGTCTGCTATATCACATTGATGAAGCGACCACTGTAGATTTCACCTTCGATTACATAGTGCAAAATCTAGGTGGTAACCGTTTACGCGGTGTACCAGTTGATGACAATGGTAATTTCCTTGTTGATCCGTCTTATAACGCCAATGAGAAATTTGATTTTCAAGACATGAAAGCCTTGGTATTGCAGTCAAATCTCAAGCACGATTTTAGCGACCAATTATCGTCGAATGTTACTGTGCGTTATATGGATAACGAACGCGAGCAGGCGTATCACGAATCTCGCTCTTGGGTGGACGTGAATGGTGATGACAAAGCGGATATTAATGACCGTACTATTCGCCGTGAATATCGCGATCAATACCGCGCTAACACCGAACTTAGTTTAACTGTCGATTTTGTTTATGAAACAACATTGGCGGATATGGAGCATCAGATTTTATTTGGTGGTGATTTCCACGACATTGAAACCGACTACGATTATTTCCGCGCCCGTTATGAAAAAGACGGCGTTAAAAACCTTAATATCTTTGATTTAAACTACGGGCTAACTGATCCAAGCACCTATAAACTCAAAGATATGAACCGTGACGGACTAGAGCGCACTCGCAGCAGTTTGTACGTTCAAGATATGGTAGAGCTAACTGAGCAATGGATGCTGATGGTAGGTGCACGTTTCGATAAATTTGAAGAAACCGACAGCGATAAGGGAAGCACGAGTTATGACGATAGTGACGTAAGCTATCGCGCTGGATTAACCTATAAGCCAGCGGCTGATACTTCGCTTTATGTTAACTACTCGCAAAGTTTCAAACCGGTTAGTGCCGATGATTTTGAAGAGAGCTTAGGGCGCATCGAACCTACAACGGGTAATCAAATAGAAATCGGTGCCAAGAAAGAGTGGTTCGATGGTCGTATTTTAACAACGATTGCTTTCTATCAAATTGAAAAAGAAAACCTAGTTCAATCGAACCCTGATTTTATCGACAGTGACGAAACACCGAATATTTCGCCTATTCGCAACTTTGGTTTAGTAGAAAGTGACGGTGCAGAAATTGTTGTGGTTGGTGATATTTTCGAAGACCTAAGTGTTACAGCAAACTACGCCTACAACGATACCAAAATTGTTGAAGGGGTTGATCGCAACTCTCTTGATAGCAATAAATTTGTGAATGCACCAAAGCACCAAGCGGGCTTGTGGTTTAGATACAACATCGAGCAGTTTGACTCATCATTTGCCTTTGGCGCTGATTACGTCAGTGAGCAAATTAGCTTTGATGAACAACGTGTAAAACCATACACGGTGTTTGATGTTAGCTGGACAACGCAGTTTGATGATGTGTTATTAAGCATTAACGTTAACAACGTGTTTGATAAGGAATACGCAGTAAGTGGATTTAGCAAGCGCAATGGCCATTTCCCAGGTGCACCACGTGAGGTTGTGGCGCAGCTAGCGTACAGTTTCTAACAGTTCTTCATCTAAGCCCCAATAAGGACATTGGGGTTTCTCATCTTAAAAGCTAATTTGAAAAATGTAAGGAAGTGTAAGCGCCAATTACAAATTAGCATCATTTCTTCAGTCGCCTCAATTAGTCACATCAGTATAATTTATACAAAATAATCTAATGAGAGGTATTCATGAATAAATCTAAAAAAATTGCGGTAGCGTTGGTGCTATCGGGCTTAATTCAAGCCTGTGGTGGTAGTTCAAGCAGCGACGCTAAAAAGGAGGCCACGGAGCAAATATCAACGGCGGTGGTTCACCATATCGCGCCAGCTAAAGTTGCAGAGTATATCGAGAAATACAAACAACAAATCGCTGATGTGGAGTTTCAGTTTGAAGGCAAGAAATATGAGTTGACGTTTTGGGATTTTGGCCCAGAGCAAAAGTCAATCATTGCCCGTTATGACGCAGGTGCTGGCTTTGTCACATTTGGGTTTGATATGGATAAAGAGTCGCCAATCGCAAACATTTCTGTGCGTCACCCTTCAATCGCTCAGGAGCTAGTTAGCGCAACAGATGCTATTAAAATATCGTCAGCAGGTGATAATTATGTCTATGACGGTCAAGTCGAAAATAAATCCACTGGCGGATTGCACAATGTTCGCTTAGTTATCAACGAATCGTTTTTGTCTGCGGGTAATAGCACGCTGGAAATTGGCGGCTCCGAAGCAGTATTAAATGGCACCTTGGGCACTAAAACCTATGTCCAGATTTCTGAGATGATCGCGAATAATCCGGAAGTTAAAAAACTATTTTTACTGAATATTGATGGTTCGATTAACGATGCCATCAATATGCATACCGGCCGTCTTATTCGACAGGCGCAGCTAACGACGAATATCGGTGAAAATGGCGATGTGAACTCTGGCGGCGTTGATTTATTTGCGGCAGGTTTCAAACGTGAATATACAACAGGCGGTAAAGTCGGCGTACATGCGTGGTGTTGTGAAAATGGAAAATCTGCGCACTTGCTGAAAAAGTCAGATCCCGCGCATGGTGCACAGCTAACGTACTTTAGAGAGATGCTAGGTAACGAGTTAGGCCCAGACTTTTATTTCTTTACCATCAATGCTGCACCAGCTGAGTCTATTCATGTAATGACACAGGCTGAGTTAGATAAATATTTATTGGTTAAAAACTAGTGGATGAGGTCGTGGCTAACTTAAATTAGTTCACGACCTGACTCGGATGTAATAGGGTTTTTAGCTCATATGCTGCTGTTGGCGTTGCATCAACTTATTCGTTGTTGCAGCGCCTTTTTCTTGCCCTAAATAAAGATTCAATTGGTTAAATTGTCCTTTGAGTTTCGACGCGGCGTGATCCTTTTCTAGCTCTGCTAGCAGTGCTTCATGTTTGTCGCTAAACAATGATTGCGTTGCTTGCGATAGCATTTCAAATAATCGCTTGAGATTGATTTGATGAGTTTGTCCTGTTTGTTCGAATATCCAATCGGCGATAGCGAAGAAATTATCAAACGGATTGTCGTCTAATAGCACTGGCATCGCATTCTTAAAGCGGCCTGAGTTCGCCAACATATCCCAATAACGGGCAAAACGATTCACCAGTTGCATGGTGGCAAAGTCGACGCGGTCAGTACTCAAAATGTTAAATGGTGGCAGCGGATTAAACCGTAAATCAAAGGCTTCGGTATGCCTAATAATAGGGCTGCCTTTAAGACGCTTTAAAATACCAAGCTGGATCTCGTGAGGGCGACATTTGTAAAGCTCGTTAAAGCTCTCTCTAAAGGTTTCAAAGGTTTCGCCCGGTAAGCCAAAGATTAAATCGGCGTGAATATGAGCGTGGGTGTTTTCACGGAGCCACAATAGATTTTCTTTCGATTTAGGGTTGTTCTGTTTACGGTTAATGTTGGCTTGTACTTCAACATTAAACGATTGAATACCAACTTCAAATTGCAAACTACCCGGTGGAAATAGGGTGAGCATTTCTTTGAGTTTACGGGGTAGATGATCTGGCACTACTTCAAAATGTAAAAACAAGTCATCACTCATTTTATCGAGGAAGAACTGCATAATTTGCATGGTGGTTTTTATATTGAGGTTAAAGGTGCGATCGATGAACTTAAAATTACGTGCGCCGCGTTGGTATAGAGTTTCCATTTCACCGAGAAAGCTCTCTAGCTCGAACGGATTCGATGAAGTATCGAGCGATGATAAACAAAACTCACATTTAAATGGACAACCGCGTGATGCTTCAACATAAAGGAGACGATTCTTAATATCGTCATCGCTGTAATATTCATACGGCATTGCTAAATCATTGAGTTGCACGGGCTTAGACTGCAAAATCTTTTGCTCGGGCGCGTTGTCATCAAGAATATCACGACACAGCTGATAGAAACTGTTATCGGCAGGGCCAGTTAGCACGTAATCTGCCGTTTCAACAATAGGTTGGCCTTGTGATTCATAACTCACCTCAGGGCCGCCCAGCACAATAGTAATTTCTGGGGCAATGACTTTAAGCAAACTCACCACATTAGTGGTTTCAACGATATTCCAAATGTATACCCCAAAACCAACAATCCGCGGTTTAGCCGCTAAGATTTTTTCGACGATATCAATCGGGCGAGTTTGGATCACAAACTCTTGAATTTCACACTGCGCCTGCAACTCGTTCAAGTTGGCATAAAGGTAGCGCAAACCGAGACTAGCGTGAATGTATTTGGCATTGATGGTGGATAAGACAATCGAATCGCTGGTGTCACCAGCAAATATAGGCTTTGCAGAGGACTTAGTGGCTTTTGGATCGATGTGTTTTAAGTCAAGTTGAATCGAAGATGGTTGCATGCGTTAGGGCGTTAAATTTCGTGAGTTTATCTGCGGCTAATGATACAGCAGTTCTGTGTGACAACAAACTGGGAGTCATTTGAATTTGCGCACAAAGCCGTACATCTCTCGAAAATACAAGACAATTGCTATTTACTGTAATGTTATAATGTATCATTATTGGGTTTTGTGACGATGCATCAAATACGCATCTTTATTTAAACCGTAAAGGAAACTCCTATGAGGTTACGTAAATCATTGGCGATAGCTGGTTGTGTGAGTGCAATTGTGCTCGGCGCTTGTACTACGCTCCAGTCAACACCTGACTCACCCGCAGCAATCAAAAAATCACCGAAGAATGTCATCTTGATGGTATCAGACGGCATCGGTTTTAACGGCTGGCTGGCAACTGATTATTATCAAGGTCTTGCGGGAAAGCAGGCGTATCAAGTTGTTAGGCCTGATGGCACTATGCCGAGGGTCTACGGATTATCGCACAGTGCGCTTAATCTGATTGATAAGGATGGTAAACCTCTGGCGAGAAACTCTGATGTTTCACTGGCTGCCGGTGCTATCGAGCAAGGGTATAACCCAAATACCCGTTGGAATAAGTTCGAAAATGCGATGCTTAATGACTTTGATCCTGTCGCTAAAAGTTACACCTCATACACAGATAGCGCCGCTGCGGGGACTGCGTTAATGAGTGGTCGCAAAACCTCTGTTGGTCGCATTAATAAAGATTGGACAGGTCAGAACTCGTTTAAAACTATTGCTCAGTTAGCGATGGAGAGCGGTCGCTCAGCCGGTGTCGTAACATCGGTGATGATTTCTCATGCTACGCCAGCGGCGGCCATTGCTCACAATGCTAGCCGTAATAATTACGCCGATATTTTTAACGAGATGGTTCAAAGTGATTTAAGTGTGTTAATGGGCGCTGGGCATCCGCTTTATAACGGCAGTGATGCTTTGGTGAGTGATGACAAACGCAGTTATAAATATCTCGGCGGTGAACAAACCTATCGCAGCTTAACCCAGCAAAACAACGCCAACGGCTTTCGTTATATTGATGACAAGGCAAGTTTTAAGGCATTAGCTAACGGTGATCATTTGCCACTGCGTGTGGTGGGTATTGCTCGCTCTGGCTCAACCCTGCAAGCATCACGCGAAGGATTATCATCAGCGAATACACCGTCGGGAATGGCGTATAACCAAGATGTTCCGACATTAGCGACCATGAGTCAGGGCGCACTTAATGTGTTGGCGCAAAAAGATAGTGGCTTCTTCTTAATGATTGAAGGCGGCGCCGTCGACTGGATGGGGCACGCCAATGACATGCCACGCTTTATTGAAGAGCATATGGCCTTTAATCAAGCGGTGGCGTCGGTGATTGATTGGGTAGAGAAAAATTCGAGTTGGGATGATACCTTGTTAATCATTACCTCTGATCACGAATGTGGTGGTATTTGGGGACAGGGAACATGGACCAACCATCAAGGCGGCGGGGTCGCAGCAGATCGCAGTAAAGCTGCTATTGCGTCTGCGCGATTTAATCCACAGCAAGATACCTTTAATGACTTTATTGCAGTGCAAGACCATGGCGCAGGTAATATGCCGGGTTATCAATTTGCATCAGGTAATCACACGAATGAGTTAGTCCCGTTGTGGGCGATTGGTGCGGGTAGTGAATATTTTGAGCAGTTCACTCGCACTGATCTCAAGGCGCGTAAATTGTGGGGCAAGCCCTATCAATGGAATGGCAATTACGTTGATAACACAACGGTGTTTGATGCGATGAATGCTGCAATTTCTACATCCCGCTAATTGCAATAGAAGCTAAAATGCCGAACTGTTGTTCGGCATTTTAGCTAGTGTATTAATTAACGCAGGTATCTTTAATAATACTGTTTTGACGCTTGATATCTGCAGTGTCGTTATTCTCTTGTGCCACGATCAGCGCCGTTCTGGCTTGTTCACATTTATCCGCTAGTTCTTTGTTCATTAAATAAACTTTGTCCTTTTGCGCCTGTGCTAATCCTTCTGCGCCGTTATATTCAGTACGGTGCTCTGGCTTTCTGTCTTTTTGATACGGCTCAGGCTGTGTCATTTCACAGGCGGGTAATAAGAGAACGAGTGATAAAATTGATAGTGCTTTGTACAAAGGATACTCCTTTTCGAGACTGAATAAGTGGTTTCTTATTGAAAAAATACCGCTATGTGACAATTGCTTATGCCTAAAAGTTCAGGGATTTATCGCGAAAACTTCATGACAATATGATGACAATTCAAAAAATCTTCACGAGCAAATTTGTCGAATATATCCGCAAAGTGAAGCCTGCCGTGCCTGTCATATTGGCGTCATAAAAACCACATATTACTGAAAATTTTGTGTCTTCTTACTGTCATCTTTGCGCATTAGATTCCTGTGCAACTTAATTCGAACTACTTATATTCGTCCTCGGAGAAGACAATGCAAATTCAAACTGTCCAAATTAAAAGAATGTTTAAGTTAGGCGCTTTAGCAACGGCGCTTGCACTTGCTGGTTGTGGTGGTGATATTAATATAGATACCAAAGATCAAACGACAACACCTGCACCAACCCCAACAACTCCTACACCAACGCCAACGCAATCTGCACAACAGCTCGCATATAGCGGTTTTGCAACTCGCAATACCAGCATCTCAATTGATGGCAAAGAAGTGTGGACGCTTAAAGGTACACTAGCACCAGCAACTGGCGATTCAACAATTGGTACAGGCGACACCGGTGGCCAAAATGGCTCAACTATCGTTCTAGGTAACGATGTTGTCTGGGAACTTGAAGGCGCAGTTGTTGCGGGTGGCGACAAAGAAAATTCAGTCACGCTTGAAGTTCGCGCAGGTACCAAAGTAGTTGGCGCCGATGGCTCTTACTTAGTAGTAAGCCGTAGCTCAGAGATTAACGCTCAGGGTACTCAAGCAAATCCAATCGTCTTCACATCAAAAGAAAGCGCACTAGGTCAAGCTGGCGCTGGTGGTCAATGGGGCGGTTTAGTATTACTTGGTAACGCGCCAGTAAATACTTGTCCTGATTTAGCAGCATGTGATGCAGCTTTTGAAGTAGGTAATCACAACTACGGCGGTAACGACAAAGAAGATAGCTCAGGTACATTAAAATATGTTCGCGTTGAGTTTGGCGGTTTCAAAATCAATGACACCCAAGAAATGAACGGCGTGAGCTTCGGCGGTGTTGGTTCTGGTACCACAGTTGACCACTTACAAGTTCACATGAACAACGATGACGGCATCGAGTTCTGGGGCGGTAACGTATCAGTATCAAATGTGGTGCTTACTGAAAACTTCGACGACAGTCTAGATTGGACTAACGGCTGGCAAGGTAGCGCGCAGCACGTTTACATTCGCCAAGCGGATAATGGTTCAAACCGCGGTATTGAAGCAGATAGCAATAGTGATGCGTCAGCAACACCACAATCTATGCCGGCAATTGCTAACGTAACTATTGAAGTTGCCGATGGCACCAACAGCGGTGGTGATGATGCCGAAGGTATCTTACTTCGCAAAGGTACAGGTGCACACATCTTCAATACACTAATCAAAGGCGGCGCAGCGTCTGGCGAGTGTTTAGAAGTTAACGACGACAACACGGTAACTAGTGTAAATGATGGCAACCTAACGATTGAAAACAGCTTAATCGATTGTGTTGAGCCGTTTAAAGATGCCAAAGTTGACGCAGAAAAAGGCCGCACTTTAAGCCTTGATGTTAAAGATTGGTATGAAGGTCAAGACGGCAACCTAGTTGGCGCATCAGATCTAAACGGTTACATGCCAAACGCGAGCTCTATCGCGCTAACAGGCGGAAATAACGACCTAGCCGCTGAAGATGCGCGCTTAAAAGATGCTGACTACATCGGTGCATTCGACGGCACTAACGATTGGACAACAGGCTGGACGACGGCGGTTAGCACGGCTCCTGCGCCAGCTGAATTACCAACATTAACATCTTGTCCGGTAGGCACTACGAGCGAGGCTGTAACAGCGGGTATCTACAAAGACAGCAACGTAAACCTTGTATGTAGCGTCTCTGGCAACATCACATCTAACACAACGCTATTAGCGGGTAAAAACGTGATGTACAAAATTGACGGCGGTGCGGTGATTGTTGGTGGCGATAACATCAACTCTGCAACGTTATCTATTCAAGCGGGTACGCAATTATTTGCAACTGATGAGAGTTACATTGCGGTAAGCCGTGGCTCAAAAATCATGGCGATGGGTACCCAAGAGCACCCAATTACCATGACATCACAACAAGACGTGATTAACGGCGCATCTGGTGAGCGTGGTCAGTGGGGCGGTTTAGTACTACTGGGTAATGGTTTAACGAACAAATGTGATGATCACACTAACTGTGATGTGTCATTTGAAGTAGGGGACCACAAATACGGCGGTAACGACAACACGGATAACAGCGGTCAATTGAGTTATGTGGTTGTGAAATACGCTGGCTTTAAAGTGAATGATACACAAGAAATGAACGGTATTTCGTTTGCAGCAGTAGGAAGCGGCACACAAGTTGACCACATTCAAGTTCACGCTAATGGCGATGACGGTGTTGAGTTCTGGGGCGGCGCTGTAAACCTGAAATATGTTTACCTATCAGACAACTTCGATGACAGCCTAGACTGGACTAACGGTTGGACAGGTAAGGCACAATTCGTTTACATCACGCATGAAGACGGCAGCGCAAATCGCGGTTTCGAAGGCGATAGCCACAAAGGTGACGGTGACACGCCAGTATCTAAGCCAGTGATTTCTAACGTAACCATCCTACCTGGTGTTGATGTTGAAAACGCAAGCGGCGACAAAGGTGAAGGTATCTTACTTCGCGTTGCTACAGCTGCATCACTTAACAACATCTTAGTGCAAGGTCGTAAAGGCGATACGTCAGCGACTGAATCGGGTGAGTGTTTAGAGCTAGACGGTACTTACGCTGACTTAGTTACTAACGTTAACGACGGCGAATTAACTATCGAGCACTCAGTGATTGATTGTAACGAACCATTCAAATACAGCTCTGAAAATGCAGCGACAACAGATGCGGTTAACGTTCAAACATGGTTTGAAGGTCAAGCGGGCAACGCGGCAGCAGCAGTAAATCTAACAAACGGTATGCCAGCAGCGGGTGACACTGTGTTACTTGGTAAAGGTAAAGACATGAGCACGGTAGATAGCTTCTTTATCTCAACTGATTTCATCGGTGCATTCGATGCAACCAATGACTGGACTAAAGGCTGGGTTTTCATCGCTCAGTAATCCAACCAAGCCCTTAGCACCTACACGGTGCTAAGGCGTTTCAATGCCGTGCTAGCCACGGCTTTGTTGAATCGATTTCTATTTTCAATGTGTTTTCAAGACAGGACACCAAGGTATGAAAACCACGCCATTATTTACATTAAACAAACTTAGCTTAGCTGTGGCTAGTGCAGTGTTACTCAGCGGCGTTGCTAGCGCTAACACTGTTAATACGGCGAACACTCAAAAAGAAAAAGACCCTGAATATTTCCCAGTAGAGCGCATTCAAATTACCGGACGTTTACGTACTTCGGCTTCTGCTGCGACGGAAGAGCGCCGCGAGCAAGTGCAAGTAGGGGATATTTTAGGTCTAGAACAATTATCACGCACGGGCGACTCAAGTGCTGCGGCAGCGCTACGCCGTGTTACAGGTTTAACGCTTAAAGACGGCAAGTTTATTTACGTACGCGGTTTAGGTGAGCGTTACTCAAGCACCTCGCTAAATAGCGCTGTAGTGCCATCGCCAGATCCAACCCGTAACGTTGTGCCGCTGGATATGTTCCCAGCATCAATTATTGAATCGTTATCGGTACAAAAAAGTGCGTCAGCAGACAGACCTGCCGCTTTTGGTGGCGGTCATGTAGATATTCGCACCTTATCAACGCCAGTAGAGCCTTTTGTGAAACTGTCAATTGGTACGTCATTTAACACCAACGATAGCAACGATGCCTTTAGTTATAACGGTGGCGGTGATGAATGGAAAGGTAAAGACGATGGCACGCGCGCACTAGCCAGCGCTATTACCAATACCACAAATCAATATGGCGGTTTAAGCCCAATTGATATCATTACAGGCAGTAACGGCAGCATTAACTTTGCCGATGCTGCAAAGCTTAACCGAGATCTTGCGCTTGATTTACATCGCGATATGAATGTGACGACTGAAAGCACCGACCAGCCATTAAATGGCAATCTTGCTTTTGGTACTAACTGGGATATCGGTGACGAAGGTTTATTAGGTGTCGTGGCGGCATTTGCTTATAAAAATGAGCAAAGCAATTATGAAAAAACAGACATCGAGCTTGATGGTGATGCCAACCAAACGCAAGTCGAAAACGACAAGCGCGTAAAAGGCACTGATACTAAGGTTAAATTCTCAGCCATGTTTAACATGGGCTTTGAGCTTGATGACAACCACAAGATTGAGAGTTTTACCACTTACCTAAGCGATAGTTCAGACGATGTATCTGTAGCAATCGAAGAAACTATCGATACCTTGGGCGAGCCTAATGCGCTGCAAGTTTACGACATTGATTTTCAGCAGCGTACACTACTTAGTAATCAGCTAAAAGGGACTCACTATTTCGAAGATTGGTGGGAGCTAGAGTTAAAGTGGCAATACAGCGACTCGAAATCATCGCGCCGCGCACCAAGTGAACTTTCTTACACTTACAACGTGGTACTTGACGATGCGAATGCCATCACTAGCCGTCATCTTAATACCCAAGATGCGCCGAAATATGTCTACAGTCAGCTTGATGACGACATGGAAAACTTCGGTTTTGATCTTGGTTTACCAGTGGCATTTGATACGACAGTTGTTACGTTTAAAGCGGGTTATCAATTTGTCGAGCGCTCCCGTACGAGTTACGCCACGCGTCTTGGTTTAGATGTTGGTCTGCGTCCGACTGATGCCAATGGTGACATTTTAAGCAAGGAATTTAGTGACATCTTTAGTGATGAGAACATTAATAGCAACGTGCTAGATGTTGAACTAAAAGATGCGTCAACTGACACCGAAGATTACATCGCCGCTGAGCAAAACGATGCAGTTTATATCTCTGCTGAGCTTGATTTTGACGACGAGCTAATTTTCTACGCTGGCCTGCGTTATGAAGATTTCCGCCGCGTGACATTGCCACTTGAGCCAGATGGTAATATCTCAGATGAAGGCGGTCGTTATGAAATTAGCGATTACATCGTGCAGGAAGACGGTTTCTTCCCATCGCTTTCTATGACATACAAAGAAGACGATTTAAGCCAATGGCGTGTTGCACTGAGTAAAACTATGGTGCGTCCAGATTTACGTGAAGTATCGCCAGTTCGCTTCCAAGATCCGGTGACAGGTTTTGACTTCTTTGGTAATCCAGAGCTTAAGAGTTCGGCAATTTACAACCTAGATGCGCGCTGGGAATATTACAGCGAAACAGGTGATAACTACTCAATCGGTGCGTTCTATAAAGACATCGATGCGCCAATCGAGCCAATCCAACGGATCAGTGAAGCAGGGCGTCAGCTTAAGTTCTATAACGCTAACTCTGGCTTTATTTATGGTATTGAAGCTGAAGCACTACAAGGCCTAGCGTTTTTAGGTGATGCGAAAAGTATTTGGCAGCAATTCTTTATTGCCGCCAACGTGACGCTAAGTGATTCGGAAATTGAAATTGCACAAAGTGGCGAAATCGACCCAACTAATACCAAGCGCCGTATGACTGGACATTCTGAATGGGTAACTAACTTCCAAATTAGTTTCGATTCAAAAGACGAAGCTCATAACGCAACCTTGGTATACAACGTGTTTGGCGACCGCGTCGCTTACGGTGGTCGTGGCGGCTTAGATGACGTTTACGAACAGCCATTCCACAGTTTGGATTTTACTTACAAGTATTATCCAGTTGAGGATATGTCTATTTCGTTTAAAGCGAAAAACCTACTCGATGAGCAAACAACTTACGAACAACAAGGCATCGAGGTATACGCCAAAGAGCCGGGTTCTAAGTACAGCATCCAGTTGAGTTACAAATTTTAACGATTTTAACGACTCAAAAAATCAACAAAAGGTCACTTTGCTCTCCCAAAGTGGCCTTTTTTGGTTTAACCTCCTCTTTGAGCGATAGAGAAACTAGATTAACTAGTTCGAAAAAATAAGAATTTAAAACAAGAATAAAGGAAGTTTTATGTCTGCAATGAAAAAAGTTGTGTTGGGAGTTACCGCCGCACTATTAACCTCAACGGCTGCAATGAGCACAGCGACAGCTGCTGAAGCGCGCTCTGAAAAGCACGCTAAACAAGCTACTGAGTTACGTCAGTCGGTTTTCAAGCTATTAGCAAGCAACATCGGTCCTATGGGCGCTATGGCACGTGGCAAGATGCCAATGGATAAAGCGGTAGTTGAAAAAAATGCAACGCGCATTAATCAACTATCGATGATGATTACTGATTACATGGCAACAGATACTCGTAAATTTAACGTATCGACTGAAGCACTAGCGTCGAACTGGACTAAGCCAGAGCTACTTGCAGAAAAAGCAAACGCGTTAACGATGGCTTCTGCTAACTTAATGAAAGTGGTTAAGTCTGGTGATGAGAAAGCAATCAAAAAAGCTATCGGCGGTATCGGCCGTACTTGTGGTGGTTGTCACGATGATTTCAAGAAAGACTAATAATTAATCTTTCGTGAAACTAAAAAGCCTTATTCATTTGAATAAGGCTTTTTTAATGGGCGCGATTTAGCAAGGTATAAGTTTAGTAATACATCTCAGGCTCAGGCACGTTAAGTACGACAAGCCAATAAACAAAGGCGGCGGTGGCTGCTGCAATAATTAACGCCAGAATTAGCTTAGAGCTGATAATGGTATTATCGTCATTAAGGTGTTCACCGCTTTTCTTACCGTGGATCATCGGCGGTACCAAGCTGTGTTTTTTACCAAACTGGTAAAACAGCACGGCGGCAATATGCAATGCGATAGCGGCAATTATGAAATCAAACAGGTTGTGATGAATAAAGGCCATTACTTTATCAACGTCCCCACCTAGCGCATTGTAGTATGGGCCACTAGAAAACACATCATCATCAACAAAAAGACCGCTTACCGCCTGAGCAAGTACTAGCGCCAGCATGGCAAACACCATCAAGCTACCTAGTGGATTATGGCCAATGGCTGGTGGCGCGTCCTTGGGCAGGCTTAAATAGGCTTTAATGCTATTTGGCGTTGGAAAGAAACTGGCGAATCGTGCGTGTTTAGTGCCGACAATTCCCCAGATAACGCGGAAGATGACTAATCCTAGGGCAACGTAGCCTAGTTGCATATGCAAGTCGATGTAATCGTTGCCTAACTCGTTGGTAATCCAACAGCCGATAATGGTGGCAGCAAAGCTCCAGTGGAATAGTCGTAGTGGTAGATCCCACACTAATTTTGATTGCGACATAAATTGCTCGTGATTATTGTTTTTGATTTTGAGGACATTTTAGTGCGTCAGTCTAATGGAATCAATTTGTTACGCTTGTTCATTGCAACCTAGAGGCAAATTGTTCAATATAGGCCTTTTGTTGTTGGGATCTCATTTCTTGTCAGAGCTTGGTAAAGTTAACCAGTTGAAAATTGGTTTCATTTCATTATTTTTTATTGTCGGATTGATGTTAAGCGCAGGCGTCGTGTCAGGTGATGAGCTGGGGCGAGTCAATCTGTTGCATTTTATTGCGCTGTTCGTACTGTGGCCTTTTGTTTCTTGTATCTTATTGATTGTCTCAAAAGTGTTACCTAAAGCGCAATCCCTCAAGATTCTACCGCTATTGTTAAAACTCCCGATCATTCCCGCTAGTCAGAAATCGGCGCTAACACAATTAAAGCGCGAGCAACGGTTCGCTCCTTGGCTAATGATGTGCTCACAGCAATCAGTATTGGCTTTTAGTCTTGGTTGTCTGGTGTCTTTTTTAATGGTGTTGCTATTTAGTGATGTTGCCTTTGTGTGGCGCTCAACGCTGCTCTCGGCCAGTCATATCGAGCCAGTGCTTCGATTTATTGCGCTGCCATGGCAATTTTTTGATGCGGGATTACCTAATATCGCGCTAATTGAAGCGACGCAGGAAAATCGATTTACGCAATCAAACACCTCATCGAACACTGATTTTGGTGCTTGGTGGTTGTATTTATTAATGGCGCAATTGGTGTACGCGATTGTGCCTCGTATACTCAGCAGCATGTTTGCCACATGGCGCTTTAACCGTTTGCCGAGCTATCAACCAACAGAAGTTGTAATTAAAGCACCTGTTAATCCGCAGCCTGAGCAAACGCCGCTTGCGAAGGTCAATTATCAGCGCCCTAATCTAAAAGATTATAACCTGTGTTGCTGGCTTGCTATGCCACCAGCATTATTGGAAAAGATTAAAACGTCTTACCAAACGCTTCCTGCCAATGTTTATCAAGTGGGTTTTCATGGCAAAGATGAACAAGTGGCGCTTGACGATAAGCGGCCGCAAATTCTAGTGGTTGCTGCATGGGAGCCGCCAATGGGGGAGCTCAAAGACTATTTAACACAGTCCCACGGCGTGATTGAACTGATTGATCATAAAGAAGGTGATCTGCAACCCATTGCATCTCACTATGTCGATGAGTGGCGCCGCTTTTGTCTAACCCTTGATGATTGGAGCTTATTTATAGATAGAGACTATATCGATGAGGAGTCACAGCATGACTAACTCAACAGTGCCTAGTTTTGCAGTTGTTGGCCATCCCAATAAAGGCAAGTCGTCAGTCGTGTCGACATTAGCCCGCAATGATCAAATTGCTATTTCCATGCAAAGTGGCACCACGGTTGTTTCGGAAACTTTTGATATAAACATTGGCCAAGCGCATTATCGCTTGGTGGATACACCGGGCTTTCAGCGTCCGCGTAAGGTATTGGCGTGGTTAAAGGCTCATAATCCGACGGCGGATAAGCGCCGAGAGTGTGTGATAGCGTTTTTAAACGATGAAAGCTGCCAGCAACAATTTGTCGATGAAATTGAGTTACTTAAACCCATTATCGATGGCGCGGCAATTTTATATGTTGTGGATGGCTCTCGTCCGTACAGTCCAGAATACGAAGCTGAAATGGAAATACTACGCTGGACTGGGCAACCGACTATGGCGCTGATTAATCCCATTCAAAACGATGATTATGTCGCCAACTGGCAAGCTGCATTAGGGCAATATTTTAGCGTGGTGCGGGTGTTTGATGCAGTTAAAGCCGATATTGAGCAGCATATAGAATTACTGCAAGCCTTTGCGGCGATTCATCAACCGTGGCAGGCGCAGTTAAGAGCAATCATCTCTGCCTTTGAAAATGAGACAACCCATCAAGTCTTTCAAAGCTGCTTTGTTGCCGCGCAGTTGCTGGAAGAAATGACGCAGTATAAAACGCGGAAAAAAGCGCTGTCGAAAACTCAAGCACAAACGCTAAAACCGGTGCTTGAGAAACAGTTTTATGATTGGATGCGCCGCCGTGAGAAAAATGCGCTGGATGAATTACAACTTATTTACCGTCATCAACGTTTAGAGCGCAGTGATAGCGAATTGTCATTGCCGGATGATCTCTTTGATACCGAAAAGTGGTATGGCTGGGGATTAAGTAAGAAACAACTGACCAGTGTTGCTGCTGTGACTGGCGCTGCTGCTGGTGGCGCGTTAGATTTAGCCGTCGCTGGCCATTCATTTATGCTGGGGGCGATTGGCGGCGGTGTGGTTGGCTCGACCGCAGCTTGGTTTGGCGCTGATAAACTCGCATCATCAAAAATTAAAGGACTACCGATGGGAGGCTATGAAGCGCGCTTGGGACCTGTGGCCAGTAAGAACTTTCCTTATGTAATCTTAGCGCGTTTTGTGTTTATGTTTAGTCAGCTTAAAGGTCGAAATCATGCGCAGCGCGATGGTATTGTGCTAGATGAAATAGGACTGGAGCCGTTATTAGATAACCTTAATAGCGATGATAAAAAGAAGATTTTTGTGGCGCTTGATAGGCTATCACGTCAAAAGTCGGTGGATGACTTGCCTGATTTGTTAGCGCCACTCTTTGCTTTGGTTGATTAAGCTCTTTGGCTTGGTTGACTAAGTAGGCCTAGATATCAAAATCCAACATTGGTGGATTCTTTTTAGAATCTGCCAATTCTTTTTCAAGATTCTGGCACATATCTAGTGCTGGCATAATACTCTCTGGTGAACCGATTTGTTTAGCAGGCACACCAGCCACTGTTGTATGAGGCTTAACGGCTTTTAGTACGACGCTACCTGCGCCGATTTTTGCACCTGAACCTATCTCTATATTACCCAAGATTTTAGCCCCTGCGCCAATAAGCACACCGGCACGTACTTTCGGGTGACGATCGCCGCTTTCTTTACCCGTACCGCCAAGGGTTACGCCTTGCAAAATTGATACGTTATCTTCAATAACACTGGTTTCACCAACAACGATGCCACAAGCGTGATCGAGCATCACGCCTTTACCCACGGTCGCAGCGGGATGAATATCCACATCGAAGGTCGCCGAAACACGGCTTTGAATAAAGCTCGCTAGTGCTTTGCGGTCGCGATTCCATAAGCAATGGGCAACGCGATAAGCCTGCAACGCTTGAAATCCTTTGAGGTATAAAATGACATCGGGATAAGTTTCGATAGCCGGATCACGCTCGCGCACAGCTTTAATGTCATAAATGCTGTTTTCGACTAAGCAGGGCATCTCTTCAAACGCATCGTTAAACAAGCGCTCTAGTTCACAGGCAGGCATATAGGTATCATAGAGCTTGCTTGCCAGAATGTTACTCATGGCAGCAGGTAAAGAAGGTTGATCGATAATATGGCTGCGGTAAAGATTCGTTAAAAGCGGCTCATGGGCAACGGCGGCTTTGGCTTCTTTTAAAATATCTTCCCAAAGTGAAGCTATGGTCATTTCTATTGTAATAAGCAGTGGTAAAGAGTGTTAATGTGCCATGCTCCAAGGGATGGAGCAAGGTGTTTTTATTCATAAGATAGAGCGAATTGGCGCTAAGTTGGTGATGGATTACTCAACTTTGGCAATCATTAATGGTTGTTTTGCCAAATCAAAGGTTAACCCCGAAAGACGAACGTCAAACCATTGCTCAAAGGTTGCTTGGCTTATATCGCTTGGCGCGTTATCGAGATATTCATCCCATACAGCGAGTTCATTGCGCCAAATTTGCTGGAAATTGGCTTGAATTAGAGCCTGTGTAAGCTCGTTTAGCTCTGTTTCGTACTCTGGCTCATCTAATAAATAGCAGCTCGATTCGCTTGTCATTTCTTCTAACGTTGGAGCTTCGTCTTGTGCAACGGCGCTTACCCATTGATGCATTGGTGATTTTGGTGTGACAATCAGTGAGATACGATTAATAAAATTCATAATTTAGTGTTTGACAGATAAGGTAATTAAACGCGTATTATACTTATTAAAACAATGAATAACATGGAATTGTTCAAGGGGGAGTGGATATGACAAAAGCGGTCGCGTGCATAAGCGCTGTAATTTTGCTAATCGGTTGCCAATCGATGAATCAAACTCGTCCCTGCAAGTCATATCAAGTTCCTAACAGCGTTAACCAACAATTAATCACTGATCTAAAGGTGTTGGCATCACCTAAAATGGCAGGGCGGCGCACAGGAAGTGATGGTCATCGTCTAAGCTATCAATACATCATCAAACGCTTTAATGAAATTGGCCTCTTGCCATGGCAGGGGAGTCATATGCAACGCTTCGCTCATCCTAAGCTTGGCAAACGAGTTGGCACTAATGTGCTTGGGATGATTCAAGGTCAATCTAACAGCGAGCAATATATAGTCGTTACGGCGCATTATGATCATTTAGGTGGCCGTGGGCATCATACTTATCATGGTGCTGACGATAATGCCTCTGGTGTCGCCATGATGCTAGCCCTAGCAACTTATCTTAAGACGCACCACCCGCAGGTCACTGTGCTATTTGTCGCAACTGATGCTGAAGAAAAAGGGCTATTGGGCAGCGAGCAATTGATTGCGTCAAATACTATTGATTTGGATAAGGTATTATTAAATATTAACTTGGACATGGTGGGGCGTGCTAAGCGTCTGTATTACCTTGCTAGTTGGTCTAAACGTGACCCTGTCCACCAACAGGTTAAAATGATTGAGCAAAGTTGTTTAATAAGCCGTCGCACCCATCGCAGTTTTTCAAATACTAAGATTATCGACTATAAAAAGGCTAGCGATCACTATTCGTTTGCGAAACAAGGCGTTGATTTTGTGTTTGTGGGAGGCGGGCAACATGCCGATTATCATACGCCACGAGACACTGCGGCGAGTATATCGCCAACGCGATTTAGTAATCGCGTCAGCGTGGTTGAGCAGCTTTATTTGATTTTTGAACAGCGGGCGTTAAAAGGTATTACCCCATAGATTCAAAGACAACGCCTTGATTTCGACCTTGTTTCTTTGCTTGATATAACGCTTGGTCGGCGGCTGCCATCCAGGCTTTATTATCGCCATTCTTAGTAGAGATTTGAGCAATTCCGAAACTTATGGTGACTTTGATAACCGTGTCTTCAAAGGTAAATTTCGTGTTTTCGACGAGCTTACGCAGGCGTTCAACAAAATGACTCGCATTGTCGCTACTAGTATTGTGCAAAATGATTGCAAATTCTTCACCGCCGTAACGGGCTACACTGTCATGCTCGCGCATCGTCTCTTTAATGAGCTTAGCCAACTGTTTTAAAATGGCATCGCCAGCAGGATGGCCGTGGGTATCATTGATCTTTTTGAAATGATCAATGTCGAGCATGACTAATGAGCTAATAGTTTGTTGTAGCTTGTAGTGCTTGTTAGCGAGATTAACACTCACTTCTAAGCCACTGCGATTATCAATTTGCGTCAGCGGATCTGTCTTATTGAGCTTTTCAAGCTGAGCATTTGCTTTTTGTAATTCCATGCGGTTTGCTGCGATATCAGTCACGTCATAGATAATTAAGCAAATCTGGTCGATGCTGCCAGTTAGCGACGGTAGCGGTAAAATCGTCACGTTTTGGTACATGTGCTCAACAGTACCAGTAATAGGGCGGTAATTCTTAAACGGGAAGATGTAAGGTTTTTGTTCCCAGGTAATAAACGACTGATTTTGAATTGTTTTAACAGCTTCAACTTTTCGCATAAACCAGGATTTGTCTAAGCTCGGGAAAATTTCAAATATATTTCTGCCTTTAGCATCTACTGCATCGATATTACTGTGGTGATACATAAAGCCATTCCATGACTCCACTATATAATCGTTGTCTAACACGACTAAACCCGCGTCGATGCTATTGATCATCGACACCATCCAATGAAATTCTTTGTAATCTATTTGGTTCATGCGCGTTGCTCGTCTAGCAGGTAAATCAGCTTGTTATTCAATATCGGTAAGGAGTCTTGGGTAATCAAGATAATGAGATCACACTCGATGTTGTAATCTTCAATCACGTAATTGATTTCTATCGCAACAATTTCTTGCCAGTTGCGTGTATTGGAATTTATGAGTTCATCAATATTGCGATGCAGTCCTAATAGCTCAGGGTGTGATTGACTAAATGACAAATCAAGTTGATCTGAGAAGCCTTTCAAGAAGGCGCCAATAAGTAGATTGGACAGCTCAACTAGCATTTCTCGTTCTACCGCTTCGGTGATTTCACCATCGTGATTCATCAGCTTAGCAAGCTCTTTATAGCAAGAGTCGTAGAATAAGATCAGCGCTTCACCCGCGATACCTGAACCGACATAGCCCTGACATACCGCCGAAATCGAATCAACTTCGTCAGTGGCTTTTAGCATCATGTGTAACTCACTTGAGGCAAGTGCGTTTACCTTCGGGATCGGCAAGCGTACTTTTACATTAAGTACGCGTGCTAATAGATCTGCTGCTCGCCCCATCGCGACATTTGATACTTCTTGGTAAGGATCGAGGTTGATGCCTGATTCGGTAATAGAGTGTTTGTCTTGCTCTTTTTCTGTTGACGCTAGCTGAGATTGATTGTCGGCAATAAGTTCGGCAGCGAGACAGTCTTCTTCTCGCATAATACCGTAGTTAGTTAATAGCTCGCTAACCTTGTCTTTATCTGTCGGTTTCTTAATAAAATCTAGCGCGCCTAAAGCTTTTACACGGGCATGAGCACAAGGCTGAATGTCGCCCGATACAACAATAGTAAGCGTTGGTAAGTCTTCTTTTTGAATGACTTCTAAGGTGCCGTAACCGTCGAGAACTGGCATGTTCAAATCGAGAAAGAGCACATCGCCTAGTCCCGCCTTGATGGCTTCGATGGCTTGTTCGCCATTTTCTGCATACGAAATACTCACGTCCCAATTGTCGGGGAGGGCGCGGGTCATTTGCTTGCGAGCAAAGCTTGAATCATCACAAATTAAAACGGGAATTGTCATATGATTTCGTCGATATTGAAAGTTGATTTTTAATAGACTCTTATGAATAACATATCGAAAATCTTAAGAGTTTCAAGGGATATTTAGTGGTATAAACAGTTAGAAAACACGGACTACCAGCTAGAACGTTTTTTCTTTCTAGAGAATAGTGAACAGACGATAACGCCTACTAAAAAGCTGGCAAAGACCATAATACCGCCACGGGTAAACCACTGAATTTTAATTTCTTCATCTTCGCCTTTGAGTTTATCTTGCGCGGCTGTGACATCCGATTTCGCTTGTGCTAATTCACCGGTTAATGAATCTATGCGAGATTGCAGCGCACTTACTTGTTTTTTCACTGAGCTAGATTCACGGCTTAGATCTTCGTTAGAAGCTAACTGTGAATTTAGGCGAGACTCTAATGCATCATAGCGGTGCTTTAGACTTTCTTGCGTCGATACAAATTCCGACATAATCCAGCCTTCACGGCCTTTACTATCAATAATCTTTGTGTATTTCTTGTCTTCAGATTGTTCTACGATGGTGATCTTAGAACCCGCATTAATACTGCCGAGTATGCGAAACTTTGCACTAGGGCCTGTGTGAAGGTAGGTATAAACACTGTCGGAGACGTAACCCTCTTGGGCAAATGAAAATGCAGAGAATAAAGCAACGCTACTAGCGAGAAAAAGGCGTTTAATTGGTGACATAGGGGATCTCAGAATTCTTATTAATATTTATAGCGTTATCCTAGTGTTTTGTTAGGTCTAGTGCAAGCCACTTTTAGTCGCAAACCGCCTGTTTTTAAGGCATCTTAGCCAAGAAAAGAATAATAATCGTGTTACGGTTAATGGAGTGGTCGGCGAAATATCTCAAACCTCTTGTGCGAGATCTCTCACAAAGATGTAAGCGGCGATTGCAAATTTGACCATCTATCTCTTACTGGTTTTATTAAGTTGTTGATATATTGGGTTTTAGTATGTGACTCTGATTGTGGCAATAAAATAACCAAGACAATTTTGTCAATTGGGTGCCTTGTGTCCGGTGAATATTGATTTACTATTAACTCATCGGATGGAGCTGATAACAACACACAGGAAGTGAGTTGTTAACACATTTAAATATCAGTCATTCAGGATGAATGAATTAACATAATTTGATTGACCCCAAAGCAAGTTAAAGTGATATAAAAACAGGATGTTCAAGCCGATTAGGAAAATCGCAATGGATTAAAAATGGCAAGGAGCTATTTGACAAGGATTGTGGCCTAAGGATGGAAGTTATAGGAAATAACTCGTTAGGATAACGAAAGGACACATCAATTGTGGACTGTTAAGGAAAATGGTCAAAGGATTAACAAGGACACTGCTAGGTTGCAGCTCAGAATAACAGGATTGGTTATTCACATGGATGAAGCGACAAGGAAGTAAAGGACACTACCGAGAACGGTAGCAGGGACACGAGTAGGACAGCTCAAGTGGATAGCTCAGGATGAGTAAGGGGATGGTTCTAGGGAGTGACCTTATGAAGGAGAACGTGCAAAACATGTTCACATAAAAGGGTATAACGTTAATCGCGCTATACCCTTTTTCTTTGCCTGTAAAAAAGTAACCGGCGTAAGGTTATTACTTACCTTTCGTTACAATCCACCATGAGTATCAGTCGGCTGGCGATAGGCCGGGGTTTCAATTGATATGACTCGGTTGCCATTAATCATAATATGTCCAATGTAATAGCTTTCACCGTCACTACTAAATTCAAATTGATAGCTTGCTTTCCAACAAAATCTACCATGTTCATTACGTGATGCTTTTAAATTAGTACGGGCAAGGGCGAGAATTTGTAGACCGTGTTTTTCGCCGTAACGCTCTGTTTCGCTTTTAGCGAGCTCTGCCATAACGCGCGTTTGCCAAAATAACCAAAAGACACAAGCCAATATCAGTAAGCCAATAATGTTGAGTAATTCCATATTGTAAGTCCTAGGCGCCAATAAATTTAGCGATGTAGCTCGCCAAGTGATTAGTGCGATTTGGATTTCTGAGGGCACTTAACATAGCAACACGACAATTTGGGATAAACACCAGATCGCTAAACAGTTGCCCAAAAATATCTTGGCTTACATTGGCAGCAGCAACCTTTTCTAGATAATCAAGCGCGCTTTGCTCATTGCTGATTTGCGACCAGTATCGTCCGCTAATGGTAGCAAGTAAATCAAGTTGCTTATCACCAAGTTCGCTTTGTAGTAGTTGCTGATAGGCTTGTTTGACAAAACCTTCACCTTTGGCATTTGATAGAGCGCGGGCTGTGTGAATGGCTTTGATGGCATTATTTTCTAAAAGCGCTTGCTCTAGAATAGTTAATAATTTGTCTGCCATGGTTGTGTTGACGCTGCTATTTTCTAATGCACAGCATAGTGCGCAGAAACTTTCTTGCGGCAGCTTGTCTAGCACACGCTCAATTGCACTGGCAATCATAGGATCGTCAAGCCTTACTGATAAATCAGCTAGTCCTTGATAGCCGACATTTTGCCAATTATCTAATTGGCTTTCATCTTGAAGATAAGACAATGCTGGGCTCATATATTGGCTTGGTGGTAGTTTCATCAGGTGACGCATGTGGCTGGTGAAGGCCGCAAGCTTTTGCTCAGATGGCTTAAAGATAATTGGGTTGTGATCGAGAGCCGATTGCTCTTCTTTTGACGGCGTTTTGTCTAACGCTTTGCCTAGCGCCGTGATGACAAGTTCTAAAAACTGACTGCGAGCAGCTTGTTCTAGCAAGCCACGTTCATCCAATGGTAGTTTTAAAAACCATACGTAGTGCTCTTTGCTTTGCTGCTTGTTCCAAAATGCAATGGCGACGAATGCATGTTGCTGAATAGGGTATGGGTAGGGAGTTATGGCGTGTTCAAAATCACTAAATAAGTCGGTGCTAATTTTCGTTACGCGACGTCCCATATCAAAAACGCGATATTGCGAGCCAGATTGGAGTAAAAATTCACTAAGCGTGTTGATGGTATCCACAAAAAACTACCTTTAAAAAAATTTGCGCTATTGTAGCAATCATTAATAAGCATCGCTATTGGTATTGCGTAGACTTGCGCGTATGATAGCGCCAGTTTTTTAGAGATTATTAAGAGAGCAGTATCATGGTACAAAATGACAAAGTTAAAGCGTTATTGGAGCAAATCAACGAGGAGATGGTGCGATTAGATCTATGGCAATCAACATTGCCAAGCGAAGAGGCATTAGCGAGTACAGAGCCGTTTTGTTGTGATACGTTAACTTTTTGCCAATGGTTAGAATTTGTTTTACTGCCAAAAATGACCATGCTTATTGATTCTGGCCTACCATTGCCTCAAGAATTCGAGATCTACCCAATGGCTGAAGAATCATGGCAAGGCGCTGTGAAGGATGTGAGTCATCTGCTAACGCTAATTAAAGAGCTAGATAGCCAATTTAACTAATGTCTAATTTAGAGTTTACCGAGCCACTAGAAATCATCTATCGCGATGAGCATATGGTGGCCATAAACAAACCAGCAGGTTTACTGGTTCATAAATCGTATTTGGCTCGCAAAGAAACGTATTTTGCGATGACGATGTTACGCGACCAGCTTGGCCAATATGTTTATCCTATACACCGTTTAGATAGACCAACGTCTGGCGTATTGTTGTTTGCCTTATCGAGTGAAGTCGCTAGACTGCTAAGCGAACAATTTAGTGAACGCAGTGTTGAAAAAGGCTACCTTGCCATGGTGCGCGGCTATTTATTGGGTAATGACACGCTTGATTATCCGCTGAAAGAAGAACTTGATAAAATCGCTGATAAAGATGCTCAGCAAGATAAAGAAGCGCAGGAGGCTGTAACTCGTTGGCATCATTTATTAAGCGGAGAGTTTGACGCCCCTATTGGTAAGTACGAAAAGGCGCGATTTAGTTTAGTTGCTTTAAAGCCATTAACTGGGCGCAAGCATCAATTGCGTCGTCACTTAGCGCATTTGCGCCATCCGATAATGGGGGATACTACGCATGGCGATGGTAAACAGAATAAATATTTTAAAGCGCATTTAGGTGAGCAGCGACTAATGCTGCACGCAGCACAACTACGATTTAACCATCCTGTTTCAGGTGAAGGAATTGAATTATTAGCGCCGATCCCTGAGTCGTTTACAAATATTTGTGACGCTGTCGGCTGGAGCGATATTCTAACTTCACCGTTGGCCTATTTTGAAGAATAAAAAGCACAGCCTTTGCTGTGCTTTGATACTATTTAGTACTTATTTTAGCTTTAGTGTAGACCACACTAAGCGGTGATCTGACGATGCATTGCGATCTTTCACCAAACGGTATAGCTCGCTATCGGTATGAGGCCAGAACACCCCATTATCAATAACGTCCCAACCATAGGTTGATGGCAGCACGTAGTCGGCGCGCATTCCCCAATAAGCAGTATGATGTTTAGAGAGCTTGTTGTCGGTTTTATGTAAATCACCACCACGACTCATTGGTATTGATACGTCATTGGTCAGCGGGCTTGAAAGTAAGGCTCCAATGGCTTCTTTACGCGAATTACCTTCAGTTGATGATGAGTTTTGATCACCCATGACAACAAAGCGGGCGTTTGCAGCAATGCCGCCAAATACACCGTTATCGTCATAAATGTAGTCGGCCTTGTTAGGCGTCAGATAGTCATGCCAAAAGCGCACTTCATCGTGATTCTTTTTGCCATTTCTATCTTCTGGACCATCGAAAACAGGTGGTGTTGGGTGTGATGCTAACACGTGGATAGTTTGTCCATTGACCGTGACTGGTACATCCCAATGCGACTTAGACGATAACGGAAACTCATTCCACGCTGCGTCACTATAAAATGATTTTCCGGTACTTGGCACAATAGGGCGCATAGCGCCTGGCATGTCTTTCCATTTAAAGTGCTGGAAGGTGCGGACATTGGTTTTATCGATAGGGTATTTCGATAGTAATACCATGCCGTATTGGCCTTCAAAAAAACCGAAACCCCAAGCATCGCCTTGCGTGCCTGTCGCTTTACCATCACCCGTTAAATCATAAGGGCTTGGTTTGCCGGTATTGACGGTGGAATAGTAGTAATAAGGGTAGTCAATGGCGCTAACATCACTGTGCTGCGCAACATTTAAGTATTCTTTGATAAAGCGCTCAACGCCTTGCTTGGGATCGGTGATGTAATCAAATTCGTTTAACAGAATGATATCAGGGCGAGTACGCTGAATTATTTCAGCGATATTTTTAATTTGCTGATTACCATTTTTAAGCTCAGTTAAAAGTACTTTGTTAGTCGCCCGCTTTGCATCGCGGCCAACGTAATTGGTCGCGTCCATACTGACGTTAAACGACGCTATTTTTACTGTTGAATCTTTTGGGTTTCGGGAGTGTTGTGGCTGGCTATTACAACCAATAAGCGATAGAGCAACCGCTGTACTAATGAGAATCTTGCGCATAATTATCTCGATAGATGAAAGTCACACTATCATACGGCAGTAGCGAGAATTGATAAACTTATCCTGCATTTAGAGTGTGATTTCCTTAACAAATGTTTTTCCATAGACAAAAAAATACCAACCCGAAGGTTGGTATTTTATTAGATTACATTAGCTGATATTAGAATGAGTAACGAACACCCATTTTAATACGCCATGTAGAAGCTTCTGGGTAGAATTCGTTGTAGTTACGAACATCTGTACCACGGAAGCGCTCACCGTATTGGTATTGACCTTCATCGTTAACACCGCGTAGATCCCATAGCGCTTGTTGTGGGAAGCGCATGCGGTATACCTGACCCCAATCGTCGTTTAATAGGTTCGCTAGGTTCTTAATAGAAACGTAGAATAAACCTTTGTGATCTTCAGTGAAACCTGGGATCTCTTGACGAATGTTTAGATCAAGCGTTGTAGTCCACGGTTGAGTATGGCTGTTCTTAGGCGCATAACCACCAGCGTACTTACTCAGACCTGCTTCATCCATAATAGCTTTCATTTCGTCGTAAGTTAGACGGCTATTCTCGAAATCAACGTTTGGATCATCTGCGCCACTTGGTAGGTAAACTTGGTATACAGTGTTGCTGTATGCTGCTGTTTGGTCACCAAAGTCATCATCTTGGTATAGGCCAAGTGTGTAAGTATATGGGCGACCTGAACGGCGAGAGAAGAATAGGTCAAACGTCGTATCGTAACCATCTACGAACTGAGTTTTGTAGCCTAGGTTTAATACGAAACGGTGTTCGATTTCGAAGTTCGACGTACCTACTAATGCTTCGTTACGGTTTAGAGCAACGTTGTATTGGTAGTTAGAGATCGCACGTGAACTTGTACCTGGGTTACCTTCAGTAATGTCTTGGTGTGTGTAAGACATGTTCATGCGGATACCATTGTCCCACTCTTTTTGTAAGCTAGTGGTCAAGATAACGCTGCGGCCGTTATCGTCAGCATTCGTTAGCATGATGTCGAAGTTATCTTCTAAAGACTTGTCACCGGCGTAGCGGCTTTCGTAAATTTTACGTTGACCGTCAGCTGTTGTCTTACCAGTTTCCAAGCGAGAGGTATCGACCCAGAATGATGCGTTTTCTTGCTTAACGTAGTTAGCTTCAACGTTCCATTTGTAGTCTTCACCAAGGTATGGAATATCTAGGTCAATTTCAGCACCTAATTGGAAGCGCCAGTCAGTTGGCATCTTGTAGTTAGGATCTACGTAGTTCGTGCTACCAGTTCCAGATACAAGAGCGTCTTGTGCAACTTGAGGAACTCGAGTGAAGTCAACGTTTGCTGGGTCACGTACTAAGTCGCTAGAAACATCACTGTCTAGCTCAACGAAAGTAATACCATCGTTAGTGAATGAGTTAGCAATCCATACATTTGGTTTACCACCGCTGTAACGACCAACACCACCACGGATAGTTACTTCATCGCTTAGGTAGTATTTAAAGCCAAAGCGTGGAAGTACTACGTCTAATCCGTCTAGGTTTTCAGTGTTTGCGTAGCCGTATTCTTTAGCAAAACCTTCATTTAATTTAGGTGCATCAGAAGTTGTTAGACGCTCGTAACGTAAGCCGTAAGTTACATCTAATACATCGTTAACTGTCCAGTTATCTTCTACGTATAAAACGTGAGTAGAACGAGTTAGGTCGTATGCAGTGTCGTTTGCATCGTTAGTGTATGCATTTTTGTAACGGAAACCACCGCCGTTGAAAGTTTCTGGGCGCTTAGCTTCTAAACGATCTAAACCATCAACGCCGAAGCGGTCGTGATCGGAACCAAATGTCCACACACCTAGTGAGCTTTCAGCAAATAGGTTGTAGTTGTTTAAACGCTCGTAGTGGTAACCGAAGTTAATTTCGTGATCGCCTACTAGGTAGTTAGCGTCGAAGTTAAACTTAAGGGTTTTAGTTTCAGCAACGTTAGCGTGACGGAATGCATCTGTACCGAAAACGATAGTGCTACCTGAAACACCTTCAATACCTGCATCTTCGTCTTCACGAATGTAACCAACACCGTTTACGTTCACTTGACCAATGTCGCTGTTTGTTAGCGAGTTGATTTCAGTGTTTTTGTGGCTAAGAGTGATCTCAGTCGAGAAGTCATCACTCCAGTTAGAGTATAAGTGAGCTGCAAAGTTGTTATTTACGGTGTTTAGTGTGTAAGTGTTAGATTTTAATACTAACTCGTCAGCACGGTCACTGTGGTTGCGGTCAGAAGAGTTATCTTGCCACTGGTAAGTGAAATCAGCACGGTGATCGTCGTTGATGTTCCAGTCAAGTTTGAAGATAGCTTTCTTATCTTTATTCTCTGGATCACCAGCAAGCTCATCAGTTAAGCCGTATTCTTTATCGATGATAGATAGGAAACGATCGTACTGCTCTTGAGTAACGTCAGATTTATTTGAACCTTCGCCTAAACCGAATGCTGCTGGTTCAGTTTTCTTGAACTGCTCGTAGTTCACGAAGAAGTGTAGTTTGTCTTCGATTAATGGACCACTGAACGTTGCACCCCAAGTGCTTTCTTCACCTAGCTCGAACGTTTCGTTATCGCCATTTCGGTTTACAACGCGGTTTAGTTTAGGGTCACCTGCTAGCGAATCGTTTTGGAACTCATAAAATACAGTGCCTTTGAATTCGTTCGTACCAGATTTAGTTACTGCGTTTACAACACCACCAGAGAATCCACCAACTTTAGTGTTGAAAGGAGAAGTGTTTACAGAGATCTGCTCAACAGCATCTAAAGAGATAGGAGAACTTTGTGTTGGGTAACCACCACTGTTTAGACCGAAGTCGTCATTTTGGCCGATGCCGTCAACTGTGATTGAGTTGAATTTCGGGTTTTGACCACCGATGCTTAGAGCACCATCTGAATCAACAACTGCTAGTGGGTTGTTACGAACTAAGTCTTTTAAATCACGGTTGAAAGCTGGAGCGCGCGCGATGTCTTCTGTACCGTATGAAGAGCTGCCACCAGTGCTATCAAAACCGACGTAAGAACCTGTAACGCTAATAGTCTCAGCTGCTTGGCCAACAGGCGAAAGCTGCATGTTCAAGCGGTAAACTTCACCAAGGTTTAGTACAACGCCTTCTTCAGTCTTGTCTTGGAAAACGTCTGAATCAACAACAATCATGTAAGGGCCACCAACACGTAGACCTTTAAGGCTGTAGATACCATTTTCGTTAGTTACTGTTTCTTTTACAGAACCAGAAGGAGTATGGATTACTGTTATTTTTGTATTGGCAGCAACGTTGCCTTCAGGGCCAACGATTTTACCACGGATGCCAGACGAAGTGTCATTGGCGAATGCAGCTGTAGACAGCGATAGAGCTGCTGCTACTGCACTTGCTGCAGCGGTTTTTTTAAGTAATTTATTCATTTTTGAATATTTCCTAAATGCTAAAATTAGCGGTTACGAGTTTTAATAAACGAGTGAATTATAAATATTTCGCACAAAATATCGAACCTTTATGACAGTTTGATGTCAGGATATTTTGAGCAATTGAAAGTGTTTCTTGAATGGATGTTGTGAATGTAATTTTAGTAGAAATCGCTACAACGCTATGATTACAATGCTTTGCCGCCATTATGTTAATGAGATGTTGTTATTTTGAGTGGGTTTTTAGTCACTATAAATGATTAAACGTTGCATATTTTAATTGTTCAATATGTGAGTTTAATCACGTAAAAGTGCGGTTAAATGTCGGCTATCTATCGCGAAATGTTAGTTTGATCGATAAATCGATTTCAGGTGTAATAATTTTGCAATCATTAAACCTGTCACTTATGTCAACTAAATGTTGCTAAATTTCAGATGCCAACAAAAAGGCCAGCTTAATGCTGGCCTTTTAGTAACTAGGTTACAAATATTAGAATTTGTATCTTACGCCTAGCTTCATTTCCCATAGTGATGGGTCGGTTACACGGCTTTGTGGGCTCGGGTTGTTAAACTCGTTATACGAGTACTTGTTGTCATCAGTTACCGTTGCGGTTAGTGCACCTTGTAGGAAACTACCTTGCTTGAGTACGCCCCAATCGTCGTTAAGCAAGTTGCCTATGTTCTTGATTGTAAGGTAAGCACTAGCTTTGTGATCTGGTGAGAACCCTGCAAATTCTTGCTCGATTTTCAGATCAAACTTAACCCACCAATCGCTTTGTAGTGTGTTACGACCCATAATCTCGCCACGTTTTAACCCTTCAGATTCGATGAAGTTATTAAATGCTGCTAAATCAAAGTCTTCTCCATAAACCACTAACGGATCGTTCTCCAATGGAACGTACAGTAGCTGACGGCTTGAATCGTTGAAACCAAGGCCTCGTGTGTCACTGTCGAAACTATATGTATACGGGCGACCTTCGTTTGCTTGGCCAAATACACTGAATTTAGTTTGGTAACCGTCGATAAACTCATGACTGTAACTAACACTTAATGTAAAGCGATGCGGGATCTCATAGTTAGAAGTCGACAATACTGGATTTTCTGGATCAACCACTGCGATGTTGTGGTAGTTAGAGAATGCCACTGAACTAGTCATTGGATGAACGTCTTTAACATCACTATATGCATAAGATGCAGACACTTTCACACCATTGTCGTAGCTCTTATTCATAGATAATGAAACGATTGTTGATTTAGCATCATTACCATCGACATTTGTTAACAATAAGTCAGAGTTACGTGAGTGGTTAACGCTGTCGTAAACAGGACGTCCATCTGGTGCCGTAGACACTTTTTCATCGGCTAAGTTACGTATGATTGCAGAGTCTTGCTTGCGGCTGATGAGAAGATCTGCCATTAGCACGTATTCATCTTCGGTCGTGTAGGTTGCACCTAAAGCGTATTTCCATTCTGAAGGAATTTCAAAGTTTGGATCTGTGACATTAGTTGACGCATCCGCTGTGCCACTACCTACCGCATCATATAATGATTGTGGTACGTCGTATCCAGGACGGCCCGAACCGTTAAAATCAATGGCATCTGGACCCAGAATTTGAAGGCCTTTAGTATTAAACTGGATATTTCTAATACCGTCATTAGAATAACTATTAGAAATCCATACATTTGGGTTACCGCCAGAATATAAGCCAAAGCCACCGCGAACTTCTAATTGGTCTGTTGCTTCCCAGTTGAAACCAAAGCGAGGTTGTAATAGATCGACACCATCTAAGTTTTGCTGATTTGAGAAACCGTAGCGATCTTCAAAATTTTGGTTATGAGTTGGAACATCGTCACTGGTGTACCAATCGTAGCGAAGACCATAAGTTAATGTTAGATCGTAATCCGATAGCGTATAAGTATCTTGCACGTATAACGTGTTTAATGCGTACTCAAATTCACCAGCAGCGTCATTAGGGTTGTGTGATGAAGCATTGCCGTAATAAACACGCGCGTTGGTACCAGTTTCAAAATCGTCGATGCTACCAAAACGGGTTTCAGTTTGTGAATGTTGAACAAATAAGTTAAACACGTCTAACGATTCATATTCATAACCGAAGTAGATTTCGTGATCTTCTAAATAGTAAGTACCGGCTAATTTTAATGATAGATTGTCATATTCTAATTTGTTCGACTGACGTGAATCATCTGGGCCGATATAGACATCAACATCACCAGCATCGATACGAATCTCGCCAAAGCCACTTTCTTGATCTAGCGAAATTTGACGATTATCTAATTTAGAGTAACCGACGCGCATTTCAGTTGAAAACTCGTCGCTCCACTCAGAGTATAGAGAGGCTACATATGACTGCAGCTCTGCACCGCGCTCATAAAAATGGTTTGATAGTGACAAACGAGAAGAGCCGCCATCAGATTGTGATAATTCGAAACCATCGTTGTAGTTGTAAACGAAGTTTGCACGGTGGTTTTCGTTGATGTTCCAGTCGATTTTAACTAATAACTTTTCATCTTCTACCGGCATGCTAGGCACTATTGTGCCAGGATTATAATCGTAGTTGTTGATAGAGATATCACGAATACGGTCGATAGTTGCTTGATCAATTCGGCCGTTGTCTAATGGAGCATAGTTAAAGATTTGTGCACCATCTAGCTTTTCATACGATGTAAAGAAGAACAGTTTGTCTTCGATTAAAGCGCCGCCAACGTTAAAGCCATAGGTCTTTTTGTCAAAATCACCAGTGCTAATATCATCGCCTTCTAGTGAATCACCTTTGAAAGAATCGCTAGTGTAATCATAGAAGAAACCACCTGAAATCTCGTTGTCGCCAGATTTAGTAACAGCATTGATGTTACAAGATGTAAAGCCACCGTATTGAACGTCAAATGGCGCTAGTTCCACAGAAATCTCGCCGATTGAATCGAACGAGAATGGCATACGAGTTGTTGGGTAGCCGTTGCTGTTAAGACCGAAGTTATCGTTCATACGAGCACCGTCAACGGTTAGGCTGTTGAAACGTGGGTTACCACCGGCACATTGAATTGCATTACCGCCTGACTCGTTAACAGATATACGCGGATCTACGCGCACAACGTCTTTGATGTCGCGGTTGATAGACGGTGCGTCTTCGATGTCAGTTAGAGTGAAGTTATTCCCAGGCCCTGTGCTACCAGATAGCGCATTGATTACACGACCAGTAACTGAAATTCGTTCAACACTTTGTGCAGAACGCAAGGTTACATCCAACGGATAGACATCACCCAATGACAGGTACACGTCATTAATTTGCGTGTCTTCTAAGGTATCTGAGTCAAGGGTAATTCTGTATGGACCACCAACGCGTAGACCTTTGGTGCTAAAAACGCCAGAGCTGTTTACTGTTGTTGTCTTTTTAGTGCCAGAAGGTACGTGAGTGATAGTTACGACGGTACCAGTGGCGGCATTTCCTGAAGGATCGGTAATTGTTCCTCGAATTGCTGATGAGGTGTCATTTGCCATTGCCGGTGCTGAAAGACCGATGGCTAATGCGACAGCTGTTGCCGTTGCAGTTTTCAACAATAATTTATTCATTGGGTCATATTTCCTTGTGCAAAAAGCATATAGTGAATAACTTCGTTTAAATGTTGCTGGTGAATTATAAGGTTTTTGTACAAAATATCGAACTTATATGACGTTTTTATGTCGCGAGTTATAGAATAACTTACTGATTACATTTGACTATTTTGTCAGTTTTATGCTTTTCTATTGTTAAGCTATTGAATTTAATAGGTTAAAAACTGACCTTTGTGTCATGAATGGTGTGATGTGTAACTGTCACAAATTTATTAAAAACTACTGATTTGTGATTTGGATCACCTTTGTTTGTGTGATTGCGTTCGAACTTTTACTATTTTTCTTTTGATATTGTTATGAATTTATACATCGCCGAAAAACCTAGCCTTGCCCGTGCAATTGCTAATGGCCTCTCTTCTTCACAAACGAAACACGATGGTTATATCAGTTTGCCTAACGGTGACGTTGTCTCGTGGTGTATAGGCCATTTATTAGAACAAGCGACACCTGAACATTATGACGAGTGTTATAAAAAGTGGTCGCTAGACTATTTGCCTATTTCGCCACAGCAGTGGCAACTTATTCCAAAGCCTAAAACCAAAAAACAGATTGGTGTGCTGCGCAAGTTAATTAAGCAAGCTAGCGTGTTGGTTAATGCAGGAGATCCAGACCGCGAAGGCCAGTTATTAGTGGATGAAGTTATCCATTACTGCGGCGTAAAGGGCACAAAGCTGGCGCAGACCAAGCGATTGTTAGTTAGTGATCTCAACTTAACAGCTGTTAAGAAATCTCTAGCCAATTTGCGCGTAAACGAAGAATTTAAGCCCTTATCAGCTTCGGCGTTAGCACGCTCAAGAGCAGATTGGTTATATGGTATGAATATGACTCGTGCTTATACGGTACTTGGTCAGCGCGCAGGCTATCAGGGGGTATTATCTGTTGGTCGCGTGCAAACGCCAGTACTTGGTTTGGTAGTAGCACGTGATGAAGAAATTGAACATTTTGTCGCTAAGCCTTTTTATGAAGTAGTGGCAACGCTAACCACACAAGCTAATGAATCTTTTGATGCCAAGTGGATCCCTAGCGACGCTTGTGAAAAGTATCAGGATGATGAGGGGCGAGTTATTTATCGCAAGCTTGCAGAAAATGTGGTGGCGCGAACAAGCGGTCAACCCGCTGTTGTAAAAAGTGTCGATAAGCAAAAGAAACGTTTAAATCAGCCGTTGCCTTATAATTTATCGGCGCTACAAATTGACGCCGCTAAGCGTTTTAATTTGTCAGCGAAACAGGTGTTAGATTGTTGTCAGGTACTGTACGAAAAGCACAAGTTAATTACCTATCCGCGATCTGATAATCGATATCTTCCAAAGGAGCACTTTCGTGAAGGTGCTAAGGTAGTCGCCGCTATAGCTAATAACGATAGTTCATTAGCAGATGCAGTCAATGGCTGTGATACATCGATAAAATCCAAGGCCTGGAATGACAGTAAAGTCGATGCTCATCACGCTATTATTCCAACGATGAAGCAGCTAAAGTCAGCGAGCTTGTCTGGCACCGAGGCAAATGTATATTCATTAATTGCCCGCCAATATTTAGCGCAGTTTTATCCAGTTCATCATTATAGTGAAATGAAGGTGGAGATTGATATTGCGGGTGGTGAGTTTAGAGCGAAAGCGAAGTCGATTGATAATATAGGCTGGAAAACGCTTTTTAAGCACAAGAGTGAAGATGTAATCTTGCCAGCGTTAAGCGTTGGTCAGCCACTTAATTGTCAGTCGTCGCAAGTCATTGATAAGATGACTCAGCCACCTAAGCCTTTTTCTGATGCAACTTTGTTAGCCGCTATGACGGGGATTGCCAGATACGTTAAAGATCCTGCGATTAAAAAAGTACTTAAAGAAACCGATGGTTTAGGCACAGAAGCCACAAGAGCCAGCATTATTGAATTGTTATTTAAACGCGGATTTTTAACGCGTAATAATAAATCAATTCACGCTACTAATAATGGCAAAGCGTTAATTAAAGCATTGCCGCAATCTGCAACAACTCCTGATATGACGGCGTTATGGGAAGCTAAACTCAATGATATCTCTCAAAAGCAGCTTGGTTATAACGGGTTTATGCAGCCACTCTTGGCGGACTTAGATCAGTTAATGAACCAAGCTAAGCACACACCGCTTGATGCTTTTACTGGCTTAGATAAAGGATCGCCAGCTAAGCAATTTAAGAAGCGGCGTAGTTATCGAGGGAAAGCTTCTAATACCCGAAAAACAGGCACACGGAAAACTAGTTCGCGAAAAACCTAAGTTTATTCAACGACAGGCTCTAATCAAATGAAAATTGATAGAGTAAATCCAATGCTTGGTCAGTGTTATTGATAAATTCAACGAACAGCCTGCGATTAACTTGATAGCGCAGGCCAACTTCCGGCAGGGCATCGAATACGCCGACGCCATAGCGTAATTGCAGTTTCGGGCCGATAAAACCACTAAATTCTAATCGCGTTTGATCGCCACTGCCTGAGGTAGTGACATTGAGGTTATCGATGCCCACAGCATCACCGATGGCGTTCACTGCTTTACTAGCGCCACCGAGTCCACTATTTACTAACATGGCAATGGCCAAATTCTGACCATAATTGCTGTCACTCCCGAGGCCATATCCACGTAATAAATAGGAAATCGCCTGTTGTTGCTCTAGGGCTGGCTCTGAAAAGATGGTTAATGCAGGCTGATTAACATCGCCGTTAACATAGACTCCGGCAATAACACCATCGTTCGTATCAACAGGATCGCGGATTGCTTTAATATTGATAACTGGATTGTTGACTGAGCCGGTAAATATAATTTGCCCTTGCTCAATTAGCAGCCGCTGGCCAAACGCTTGGTAAGTCGCATTAGATAAACCGAGCTCTCCATAGGCACTCAAGGGAAGTTGAGCGTCTTGTTTTAGAGTGAGCTCTCCGCCAACCAAAGAATCGAGACCAAAGGCGTTAAGATGTAATTTATCGCCCAATTGGGTTTTTACATCTAGGTCAATCAGCATCGCTGAACTTTGCTTTTCTTGCGAGACAACTGTGACATCCGGTGAAATGGCAACCGCTGATTCAGGCAGTGATTCTAGCACTATATTCGCTTCATCAATGGCAAGATCACCACGAATTTTGGCGAGTGTCGGTGTCAGTTCAACATTAATCGATGGGCTAAAAGTAATATCAACGCCATTTTGCGGCATCACATTAAGGGCTTGGCCATTAATGGTGAGATCTGCTTTAGGTGTTTGGCTCCAATCTAACAAGCCACTAATATCGCCATGACCTTGTACCAGTTTAAACTGACTAGTTAGCGAGGCTTTAGTGCCGTTAAAAACTATATTGGTATTTAAATCATCGATGGTGTTTGGCAATTTGTCACTGGCAATTTTAATGTCATTAGACGAGAGGCTACCGAAAATTTGTTGTGCTTTGCTATCTATAGTGAAACCAGCACTAACGCTTAATTCACCTTCTAATTCTGACACATAGCGTAAGAAAGGTTTGTAGGGAGCGAGTTGTAAGCCTTGGCTATTTAAGTGGCCACTGATAAAGGGGGAGTCCTCAAAAACGTTACTTAGCATACTGGCGTCGACTTTACCTAGGGTTGGCGAAGACAACCGTAAAATAACGTTGGCTAAGGTCCGGTTAACCGCGCTGTTAATATGCAAAGAGTCAATGTGGTGGGTGACTAAGTTGTTATTGACGTCACTTGTTACAGTGCCATCTTGCCAGACTAGCTGAGTTGCCAAACTAAGTGCTTGGGGGTTAAAAGATTGAAAGGTCAGGTTGCCAGTAATAGGTCCTGTAACTTGATGCTGCTTTGGCAGGTATGCCTGAAAATCTTGCATATCTAACCCCGTCACATTCACCGTAGCGAGGTTTGAGCGCATGCTCGTGGTATTGATTTCAAAAGGCGATGCCAAGCAAAGTTCGCTAAATCGCATTTGATTATGATTTAGCTTTGTGCGCCAGCAGTGCTCACTCAAGTCAATGTCTTTGTTTTTTAGATCAATGGCAACTTTGGCTGGTGAGGCTAAGGCAATGGTTGATTGCTGGTAGTTGAGTACTGTTGAGGTCAACTCGCTGATCCAGTTTGTGTTTTCAATACTACCCGACAATCCCAGTGCTCCTGAGATGAAATTTGATGTTATATCGGCCCTGAGCTGATGTTGTTTAGCATCCCCCGCGAGAGATAACGACACCGCTGCATCGGTTAATACATCGCTATAAGTTGCTTGGTTAATGCTCACGTCAATGTGTGAATTGGTACTTTCACTAATGCCCTGCGGTGAAATCTTGGTCTTAGCATTTATCGATATTGCGCCTAAATCTATGGCATATTCGGGGTAGCTAATATGATTACCGGATAAGTTAGCGATGACATCTATAGCATCAATAGGACCAGTAGCATTTATAGTTCCAGTGATACTGGTGGGTTTGGCTCCGCGCATAAATGGCAAAGATTGCCCAAGATCTGCAATGGCAATTTTGGCATCAAGAGCCGATTTAGTATTGATTTGACCATTTAACGTCAGCTCATTTATGCCGTGTTGCAGCGACAATGTCTCGATGAACCACTGCCCAAATGGATTCCTTTGATCTTTTGCGTTGTATCTAGCGTCCACAACGCCTTGAAGATTGAAAGGTCGCTCTAGCGCATTACCGTTTAATGCGAGCTGTGACATAGTAAGCTGCCATTGTTCGTTTTTTAGCTCAACGTCATAGCTAATGTCACCATTGATAGTCGCAGGTAATTTGTCGATTAGCGATGAAAGTTTTAGTGAATCAAATGTCAATTTACCGCGGCTTTGAATGCGAGCCCCATTTGGATCTCGCCAGCGAAAGTCGCCAGAGCTATGCACTTTTCCTAGATCGTTTTTTAGCGCCAAATCGATGTTAGAAAACGCATTTAAATCACCATGTGCTACTAGGTCGATGCTTGATATTGGTAAATGCTCATTTTTAAGTTGGGTATTTAAGCGCAGTTGATAGTCATTTAACGTACCATCAAACTTAAGTGATCCCTCTGCAATTTCTTGCTGATAAATATCAATCGGCTGCCACGTCAGACCGAGACTGATAGGTAGATTGTCATTAAGCGGTGAAGCGGTGCCTGATAATGTCGCGTTAAGCTTACCTTGTGTTGTTAATTTAATAGCGATTGAACTGCTGTCGCCAGTTAAGGTAAGTGCTGTTGCTTGAGCGCCTAGTGGCGAAAAGTTGTGAGCACCACTAAGGGATAAATCGATAGAAAAATTTGGCGTTAATTGGCCTTTCATCGCAAGCTTGAGCGGGAAATTATCGATAAGTGCTGAGACAGTGAGGCTGTTTATCGCTTGATTGTTAAGGCTAGCGCTAACAAGGATATCTTTTGCGTTATGGGTTAGCTTACCATCTTGTGAGCGCAGCTCTGCAGTGGCCACAGTAAAGGACTTTATTTGTGTTTGGCTGAGAATTATTGGCCACGCAATGGTGCGCCACTTACTCTGTAGCTTAGCAATAGAGTCAGCAGAGAAATATGACTCTTCATTATTTTGAACTTGCCGATTAGTAATCTGTGCATCAGCACTTAGTATTACCTTGGCATCAGCTACAGCGAGATAATTTATCGCGATGCCTCTAGCTTGCCAACTGCCACTAAACCTTGTTTGTTGCACCTCGATTATTGCTTGTTTTGAAGAAACGCTTAGTTGATCAACCGCAAATTGCTCAATGGTGATAGGCCAAGGCGTATGGGTATCAATAGTGATGGAATTTTTGCTGGCGGTTTCAAGTGCTACTGCGTCATCATCGCCCTCATTTTTTATGTCCAATTTGAGCTTGGCAATAGTGGCGTTGGTTACACATAACTCAGAATGCCAAAAGCAGCGCCATTGCCAATCAATCGCTAAGTTATCTGCAGCGATGCTAATTTGAGCGTTCTCGAATGACAGGCGTTTTATGCGAGGCGAAAATAGTAAACTGCCGGAACTTAACTCCACTTTCAAATTCGGCACTAGCTGCTGTGTGATTTGCAACGCGACGCGATTTCCCCACGGCGTCAATAGAACAAATAGCACTAGCAAAATCGCAACGGCTAATCCAAAAGACGATTTTTTGGTAATTGATGATGACTTCAGGCTTTTCATTACAAATCGAGCCCTATTGCAAAGCTAATGTTGAATGGGCGGTCGAATCGTTTAATGTCACTGCCTTGTAATCCTTTAGCAAAATCCAAACGAACCAATCCTACGGGAGTTTCCCAACGAACACCTATGCCGGCGTCGCTATAGTTTTCTTCAAAGAATTTATCACCAATGGTACCAGCATCGTGAAATACAGCCAGACGCCACTTTTCCTTAATGGGATAACTGTATTCTATAGTACTTAAAAGCTGAGTGAGGGCACCACGAGCTTTATCGTCACTATCTAGTGGCGACACACTGTTAAATTTATACGCACGCAGGTTATTATCGCCACCGGCGAAATAACGCATCGAAATGGGCACTTCACTAATCTCATCGGCGTTAATGTAACCAGCTTCGACTTTTAGCAGGAGCTGGTGGGTTTCGTTGTATTGTCTAAGCCAGTTTGAACGCAACGACAGTTTATAAAAACTCGATTGTGAGCCCCATGCTTTATCGGAAACTTCAACGGAAACAAATTGACGATCGCCCCAGTGCGGCGTGATCCCGCCTTCGCGACGCTCACGAATGTAACTGATGCCAGGAATTAGGTGGGTGCGTGTTTGGGTTTGTGTATTATCTTTCTCACGCTCATATTTTAACAGCAAGATACGCTTCCAATCTTCATTGATTTGCTGATGTCGTTGCCATTGCAGCGAGTATTTGCGATAGCGATTATTGGTGTCGTTAAAATTACTGGTATGGCGCCAACCTAGCACGTAATTGGTATAGTCTAAATTGGGATCACCATGGGGCACTTTATAGTTGTTAGTGACAGATTGCTCTTGTTGATTGAGCTTGATTTCGCTTTCTAGGCTATGCCCGTAACGATTTATCCAAGGCTTGACCCATTTCAATCGACCACGCTCACCAAGCTCAGAAGTGACACCCGCACTTACTTCGACAATATTCCGTGGTCGATGCATGGCTGTTACTTTGATATCTATCGACTTATCCAAACCATTAGGCAGGGCAGGGATAGCCTGAACACTAGTAAAGTAACGGCTTTGATTTAATGAAATATTATAGTTGGCAATGGCTGCGCTGGTATAGGCATCGCCTTGTTTAAATGATGCCATCGCGCGCACGATATCATTGCTGGCATGATTTCCTTCAATCACTATAGCGCCAAAGTGATAACGCTCACCAGTATCAAAGACTAAATCAATCAATGCCGTTTGCGATTTTATGTCAACCTTGACGCTGTGCTTGATCCATTTGGCATCGAAAAAACCGTAAGCGCGAGCGATGTCCATCATGGAAGATTTTGTGGTTTGATAACTGCCGTGATCGAGTTTAGAGCCGACAACTAGTGGGTAGCTATTTCGCTGCGCAACAAAGGGCTCAAAGCTTGCGCCACTGCCACTAACGCGATAATTAGAATGGGTAATGACGACTGGATAGCCCATTGCAATATCGACGGTGATGGTTGGGGAATTGCTATTCTTGTCGAAAGATAAATTAATTTTACTATTGTAATAACCCAAGGCCTGCAGCGCTTGATTCACTTGGCGGTGTAATTGTTTTTTCCAGTAGGCTAGATTGTCGCGATTTGGCGATGAAAAATCTTCAAGGTAAAGCGCAACGTTTTTCTTAACTTCGCTGCGCAGTGAGTCGTCACTTGAGATTATGTTGTATTTTACTGTTTGCGCGTGAGCTATTGTATGGAATAGCAATCCCAATCCCACAAAAAAAGCGCAATAAAAAACTCTCAATCTCGACCTACCTAAATTAATTCCATTACAGCAATTCAAGGTTGCTACCATGTTAACGACCATTAATTCATGGCGTTGTTCCGTAAACGCTAATTATCACCCGTTATTGACATCGATGCATCTTTTTCGAGTCTTTAATTTTATAAATTTACGATTGTTACCTAAAGATTATCTGGGTAAACTAACAACTGGTTTTATATACAGTTCACTTGTTAGTGGAGAGTTTGGTAGATAGTTTGGTACAGAGGTTAGTAGAGAGTGACTCAGCGCAAAATTATTCACGTTGATATGGATTGCTTTTTCGCAGCTGTCGAAATGCGTGATAATCCCGCATTGGCCAATCAAGCGGTGGCTGTGGGAGGTTTGCGCGACCATCGGGGGGTGATTTCAACCTGTAACTACAAAGCGCGAGAGTTCGGTGTGCGCAGCGCGATGTCTACGGCAATGGCGTTGAAATTGTGTCCATCGTTGGTACTAATGCCAAGTCGTTTTGATGTTTACAGTGAAGTATCTGCTCAGATCAAAGCAATTTTTCGTCGTTATACCGATTTAGTCGAGCCATTATCACTTGATGAAGCATTTTTAGATGTTTCAAACGCCAGTGCTTGTCAAGGCAGTGCTAGTTTGATTGCTGAGCAAATACGACAAGAGATTTTTGACACTACAGGATTAACGGCGTCTGCTGGTATTGCTCCCAACAAATTTTTGGCAAAGATTGCATCAGATCTCAATAAACCAAATGGACAATATGTTATTCCGCCGAGTGATGTTGACGCCTTTACCGCGCAATTGGCGCTGAGAAAGATCAGCGGCATTGGCAAGGTCACCGCTGCAAAACTCGAAAATTTCGGTCTGATTTATGGTGAGGATATTCGTCGCGCCGAGCCTGAGTTTCTTCAGCGGTATTTTGGTAAACTCGCCGATGTATTAGTAGCGCGCTGTTATGGCATCGACGACAGTGTGGTTAAACCAAATAGAGTCAGAAAGTCGGTTGGTGTTGAACGCACACTATCCCATGATGTGACAACATTAGCGCAATGCCTTGATGAATTAGCTCGTCTAAAATCCATGTTAAAAGAACGCTATCGACACACCGAGCAGCTCGCTATTCACAAGCAGGGTGTGAAGTTAAAATTTAGCGATTTTCAATCGACAACGGTAGAACAAGCCGTCGATGAATTTGATGAGTCATTGTATGTAACGCTATTAAAAGAAGCTTTCGAGCGTGGCGAAGGAAGACCTATTCGCTTAGTGGGTATCAATGTTGGTGTGCGAAATAACCAAAATTCACAGCCTGATAGCAACTCCGATTTAAATCAATTAACACTGTTTTCTTCTTGAATACTAATAATGGGGTTAATGTTGGGTGAAATCGTGGAGAATAATCGCTGTGTTGAGATCAAAACGGCGATAAGGGCTCATCATAATGTGCGTATTGAAATGCTTCGCAAACCGGCCATTGCTTTCTAAGATTTCAAGACCTCTGGTTATTCTCACATGTAATCTTTTGTTGTCCTTGTGAACGAAATAGGTGGACTGCATGTGATTCTTAAAGGCCAGATTTGGTAGCTCAACGATATCTGGATGTGATTTTCTAATTAAATCGCTGCCATATAACTCAACGGGTAATACATCATATCGTCCCATTAGTAGGTTTTTAACGACACTTCCAGCATTATGAGAAAATAGGACATTAAGGTTTATCTTTTTAAATAGTTCTTTTTTAGCTGACTTTGCGTTTCTACCTAATTTAAAAGGCGCTAATTGTTGAAGCGATGTAATGTGTCTAAATTCGTCAATCCGATCTTTGTGGACGAGTAAAACGATAATTCCTCCATGGCCGCGCAGTAAATCAATGTTAATTTTTCTAAATGCACTTGCATATTTTGGATGTGGATTGCCCCATAATACGTCCAAACCTGCCTTATTCGCTAATGACCACTGTAGTCGCTCTCCTTTGGCCGGTACTTTTTTCGGGAGTAATAGATAATCACCATATTCTGGTTTAGTGGCGTCCAAAACCATTCGTAACAAACCAAGGAAATAGGAGTTTCGCTCATATTCGGCAGCGTTGAAATTTTCTTTACGGCCGCGTTTGTAATAAATCACATCCTGTGCCCAAGCAGGAGCGCTCAATAGCAAAGATAAAACGAAAACGATAAACGAGGAATAAACTCTGTCCATAAGCTCACAACATTCTTCATTAGGCGGTGCTTTTTAAGTTACCAGCAAAAAAAAACGCTGTCAGCAAATTCTGCTAACAGCGCTTTCTAATAGGTATTTTATTTGACTTTATTTCTTTGGAATATTCTTCAAAATCGCAAGGGTTAGTTGCCAGAAGCGCTCAACGGTGTCGATGAGTACTTTTTCATCTGGCGAATGTGGGAAGCGGATCGTTGGTCCATAAGAAACCATATCCCAATGTGGGTAAGCATCTTTAAATAAACCACATTCTAAGCCAGCGTGAATAACCATAATCTTTGGAATTTCGCCAAATAACTCGTTATAGGTATCACGTACCACACCCATAATTTGCGAAGAAGTGTCAGGTTTCCAGCCAGGGTAAGCGCCAGTGAATTCTACTGAAGCACCAGCAAGTGAAAATATACTGCCAATAGTATTCTGCGCGTCGATGCGACGTGAATCCATCAATGAGCGGATCAAACACTGTACGTGAATTTTATTACCGCGGGTTTTAATTACACCCAAATTATTTGAGGTCTCTACCACGCCTTCAATCTCATCACTCATACGGAATACACCATGTGGAATGCTGTAGAGTGCTGCAAGTAAACGGCGTTGTAAATCTAGCGCCAATACCGTATCACTCTCTTCACCTGGATCGACAAAAATAGCTAAATCAGGCTCAACGGCGGCTAGCTCTTGCTTAAAGGTTTCAGTTAATGTTGCAACGTCAGCTTTAAAGTCAGTCACATTATTCGTTGGTACTAAAACTTCAGCCACAGCTTCGCGAGGCAGGGCGTTACGTAGGCTACCGCCTTCAATGCTCGCTAGGCGCACTTGGTATTTGTCTGCTAGTTCAAACAAAACACGCGTTAACACCTTATTGGCATTGCCGCGTCCTAGGTGAATATCAACGCCAGAATGACCACCTTTTAGTCCTTCGATGACAATACTTAGCGCTGTATGGTCTGCTGGCGCGGCTTCAGTCTCAAGGGCGAAAGTCGCATTGGCATCAACGCCGCCGGCACAGCCCATGTAAACTTCGCCTTCATCTTCAGAATCGGTATTAAGCAGAATTTCACCGTCAAGGTAACCAGACTCAAGACCAAAAGCGCCAGTCATTCCTGCTTCTTCATCAACAGTCAGCAGCGCTTCTAGTGGACCGTGCTCAATGGTGTCATCGCCAAATACTGCCAGAATTGCACATAAACCAATGCCATTATCAGCACCCAGTGTAGTTCCTTCGGCAGTCACCCAATCTCCATCGATGTATGGTTTTATTGGATCAGTAAGAAAATCATGGTCAGTGTCATTATTTTTTTGCGGCACCATATCAAGGTGTGCTTGCATCACTACGCCTTTGCGATCTTCATAGCCCGGCGTGGCGTCTTTTTTAATGATTACGTTGCCAATTTTATCACGGGTTACACTTAGACCTTTGTTTGTCGCCCAATCGACAATATGTTGAGCGATTGCTTCTTCGTGCTTTGATGGGTGAGGAATGGCACACAACTGAGAAAACCACTGCCATAACGGCTGTGGCGTTAATGTAGATAGAGGCATGTTATAAATCCTAAACTTAAAATCGCGGCGTATCATAGCACAAGTTTATTAGGAATAATTATCAACTACGACTTTAGTGGATCATTATCTGCTCGCATTCGACGAAATAACATTGATAATCAAGCGCCTTAGTCCCATAATCGGCGGTTATCAAATTGTAATGGCTCAACAAATAACGCAATGCTCGAACGATTATTTCAATTAGTGCAGCACCAAACCGATGTCAAAAAAGAAGTCACCGGTGGCTTAGCTAGTTTTTTAACCATGGCTTATATCCTGTGTATCAATCCGTTGATTCTCTCGCAGGCTGGCATGGATAAAGGAGCTGTGTTCGTAGCAACTTGTTTAGCGGCGAGTTTTGGCTGTATTTTAATGGGGCTAATTGCCAATTACCCCATCGCATTAGCCCCGAGCATGGGCCTCAACGTATTTTTTACTTACGGTGTTGTTATACAGCTTGGACATAGCTGGCAAGTTGCGCTTGGCGCTGTCTTCCTCTCTGGAGTTGCTTTTCTCGTCATTAGTTTGTTTCGGATCCGTGAGCTCATTGTCGAAAAAATTCCGCTATCGTTACGCCAAGGAATAGCCACCGGAATCGGTTTGTTTTTAACACTTATCTCGTTAAAAATCGCTGGAATAGTCGTAGTTGACGACAATACGCAACTTACACTGGGTAATGTTTTTTCTTTTGAAGCCGCTATGTGGGTGATAGGCCTGTTAGTGATGATTGGATTTGCTGCACGAAGTTGGCGTGGTGGCATGTTGGTGGCTATTGCAGTCATTACAATTATTAGTCTGTTATATGGCAAAAGTGATGTTGATGGCATAATCAGCGCGCCGCCTGACGCAGCAGCCACCTATATGGCGATGGATCTTAGTGGCGCGTTAGATATTGGTTTATTAGCAGTTGTCTTTGCATTTCTTTTTGTCGATCTCTTTGATTCAGCTACCAGTTTAGTCGCGGTGGCGCAGCGAGGTGGGTTACTAAATACTGCGGGGCGTTTTGCGCGATTTGGCAAGGCGTTATTTGCTGATGCGTCGGCAACATTATTTGGCGCGAGTTTGGGGACGTCTACAGTGACCACCTACGTTGAAAGTACGGCAGGTGTCGCCGCTGGTGGTCGCACAGGACTGACTTCTGTTGTCGTTGGCCTGCTATTTTTAGTAGCAATATTTTTCTATCCGTTGATTGACGCTGTTCCTTTAGCTGCTGCTTCACCAGTGATTTTTTATGTTGCTACCTTGATGCTAGCTGGTCTCATTAACGTTGAATGGGAAGACTTAACTGAAGCTATTCCCGTAGTTATTACCGCGATTGTTATGCCGCTCACAATGTCGATAGCTAATGGTATTGCCCTTGGTTTTATTAGCTATACCTTAATTAAACTCGTCGCTGGACGTTATAAGCAGCTAAATGCATTAGTCATCGTCTTAAGTATATTTTTTACTGCAGAATTGTTGTTACGAGCACACAATTAATAATATTTTATTACTTGATTTGTATTAGTGCTATGATAGTTTCTCAATCCAATCTTAGTTAGTAGGCGCCGTGATGCGCTTTGGGATCTATCATGAATACTTCGTCAGGCGGAAACGAACGTTCTTTTTCAGCGGATCAACAATTGGTGTCAGTCACCGATCCACGTGGTGTGATACTTTATGCCAATCCGGCATTCTGTGATATCGCAGGTTATTCTCTTGAAGAATTAACAGGGCAGCACCATAACATTGTCCGGCATGATGATATGCCAAAGGCAGCCTTTGCCGATTTGTGGCAAAAGCTTAAAAATGGCCGTTCTTGGCGAGGCATCGTTAAAAATCGTTGTAAAAATGGCGATTATTATTGGGTAGATGCTTATGTAACACCGCTGTATGAAGGCAATAAGGTTGTTGCTTATCAATCGGTGCGGGTGAAGCCGCAACAAGCGCACGTTAACAAGGCCGCTGCATTATACAAGGCGATCAACAGTGGTAAAAATCCTGCACGCGGATTGTTATCACCGCTGATGAAAATGCTTATTTGCGGCGCTTCAGCCGTCGGCATTATGGCAGCCAGTGTCATGATTGAATCACCGATTACAACATTATTCACCGTTGGCGGTCTGCTAGGTGTTGCTATTGCAGCGCTTAATCAAGAGCTCTTTGTCGTTCCCAATTATATCAAGCGTGTTAAAGCGGATATCGATTCGCCATCGCGTCATATATTTTCTGGTGGCGGCCCAATCGGCGTCTTGGATTACCCCAACCAATTAGCACAAGCCAAAATAAGAACTATCTTAGGTCGAAGTCGTGACTTAGGCAGTAATCTTGTTGATGTGTCATCCAAGCTAGATAATGCTTCAAGCACCAGTTTAAAAGGATTGTTGTCGCAAAAAGATCAATTGTCACAGCTTGCTGCTGCTATTACTCAAATGAGTGGGGCGATTAGTGAAGTGAGTCATAATACCGTGGACTCTCGCGATCGCGTTGATAGTGTTAACGCGCAATGTGATGAGGCTATCGGTGCGTTGGAGCGTTCTCAAGAGCGCATAAGTGTGCTTGGCAGTGCAATTGGTGAATCAGCACATACAGCCACCGAATTAATTCAAGATGCCGATGAAATTGCGACTATTATGTCTGAAATTCAAGGTATTGCCGACCAAACCAATCTATTAGCACTCAATGCAGCAATTGAAGCTGCCCGCGCTGGTGAACAAGGGCGAGGTTTTGCGGTTGTAGCAGACGAAGTAAGGACTTTGGCTAGCCGTACACAGGTTGCGGCGGAGCAAATTCAAAAATCAGTAGAAGCGCTTCAGCAAACATTAAGCGATTGGGGAGCGTCGATGCTCAGTAGCCAGCAAACTGCTGGGGAGTGTAACGATAAGAGTGAACAAGCACTTGAGGTTATGCGCAGTGTAGTAAGTGCGATGCATCAAGTTAATCAATTAGGTGAGCAAATCGCGGCGGCAGCCGAAGAGCAAAGTACCGTGGCGCAAGAAATTTCCAACAACATTATTCATGTTGATTCTATCGCGCAAGAAAACACGCAAATGAGCGAACAAGTTCAGGTGCAATCAGAAGCTGTCAAATCTTGCAGCAAAGATATTCACAAACTCAGTGCCACCTTTAAATAGCGTGCATCTATAGGCTAAAGGGTAGCGGCAAGTGCTGCCCTTTAGCGTTTTTCAGACACCGTCGACACTAATTCACCGTAGTGTAACTTGGTAACTAGCGCATCGCCAACGTTGACCTGTGATGCATCCGTTATCACGTTTTCACTTTCATCTAACGCGATGCTATAGCCCCTTGCTAACGTTGCCAGTGGGCTGACCGAGTTTAACTCTCTAATTAACCCTTCATAACGTGCTTGTTGACTTGCGAGCTGTTGATTCATTGCTTGTTTCAAGCGCGCAGTCAGCTGCTGGTTATAATTATTGTGTTCTTTAATTTTATACGCTGGTGATTGGCATAATAAGCGTTGAAATAAATGAGATAAACGCTGTTCGTTGTGGTGTAGACGTTGCCTAATAGCAGACGTCATCTGATGATTTAATTCATCAATATATTGAGCTTGTTGTGCCAATTTAAACTTAGGATCTTGGGCCTTTAAACGGGAGCTTAGCTCAGTTAGTACTTGATAATACTGGTGTAGCTTGGCACTCATTGCATGAGACAAGCGCTGAGTTAGCATTGCATTTTTCTGACGTTGCTCTTCGTTACTGACACTGGCGATTTCTGCAGCTGCCGACGGTGTTGGTGCACGAAAATCACTGACGAAATCACTAATGGTGACATCGACTTCATGGCCAACAGCGCTAATGATTGGTAGCTGTGAATTAAATATGGCATAGGCGAGCTGGGGATCATTAAAACACCATAAATCTTCCATTGAACCGCCGCCTCGAGTAAGTAATAGCACATCGACTTCATTACGTAGATTGGCTAGGTTAATGGCTTGACATAGCTCTCCAGCAGCCTGTTGCCCCTGAACTTGAGCAGGGTATATGACTACTTCTAACAAAGGGTTACGTCGCTTTAACACTGTCAGCACATCGTGCACTGCCGCGCCAGTTGGACTGGTTATAATACCTATTTTTTGAATTGATTCTGGCAGTGGCTTTTTGTGCTCGCTACTAAAAAGTCCTTGCGCAGCTAAATCACATTTTAATTGCTCAAATTGCTGTTGCAGCAAACCATCGCCAGCTTGATCCATCACATCAACTAACAATTGATAGTCGCCACGCGGTTCATACACGCTAATGTTGGCTTTCACCATTACTTGTTGACCGTTTTGCGGTCTGAAACGTACAGCGCGGTTACGGCCTTTAAACATGGCGCATTTTATTTGTGAACGTGCGTCTTTAAGGGTGAAATACCAGTGTCCTGACGAAGCCGCGACAAAGTTTGAAATCTCAGCGTTGACCCAAACGCGGCCAAAGTTTCCTTCGAGTAAACGTTTTATTTCGCTGTTAAGGCGTGAGATGTTGTAGATGTTATCGCTTGGCGTGTTGTACATGAGGCAATGACGTTATGTGAGTTGGCCTCAAGTGTATAGTGGCTTAAGGACTGAAACAAGCCTATCCAAGTAAACATAATACTGCTTTGGGGAAAATTTATGCGCTGCTAATCTAAGTATTTTTTTAGCAGCGCATAAGGGAAGGCTAATTAGTCGTCCATTTGCGCGATGCGATCGCGAAGGAAGTCCATGCCTGGTTTGTCGTTTAATAGCTCTTCTTTTGTTAAACCTGATAATTCATGTGGGAATACTAACCATTCATCAGTTTCATAGAGGTAAAAATCAGGCGTTCGATCTGTTTTGTTATTTTGCGGCTTAAAATAAGGCGTTGCAATCTTCATATCAGGCGTATTTTTACGACATTTCTTCGTTAAGTCTTCGATGATTTGCGCAACGCTTAAGCCAGTGTCATATACATCGTCAACAATCAGCAGCGTATCTTCACTATTCACATTGCGGATAATGTAGTCCAAACCGTGAACACGTACATTAGATACGCGCTCTTCAATCCCAGTATAAGAAGAGGTGCGAATTGAGATGTGATCTGATTTTACACCAAAGAAATCCAGCAATTCTTGCACTGCAATGCCCACTGGGGTGCCGCCACGCCATACGCCGATAATGTAGTTGGGCTTACAACCACTATCGAGTACTTTTAGGCCTAATTTGTATGAATCGTCTAGTAGGGTTTGGGCGTCTATATATTTTTTTGTCATGGTGTTTTCCAGTAGGGTGATAGCAACATCGCCATATTGGGAGGAAAGTATAGCAAAGCTAAACGAGAAAAATTAGATTTTTGTCAATTCTTGGCGCGAATGACAACAAAAAGGCTGTTTTTTACAATTTTATAACGAGATATTGTGTTTAAAACTAAAATTAATCGCAAATATTGATTGTAGCCTGACGGATAATTCCCTATAATACGTCGGCAATATTTAATCCCTTTTATATTCATTTAGGTGAGATGTTGCAATGCTAAGAATCGCTCAAGAAGCTTTAACTTTCGACGATGTTCTACTGGTTCCAGGACATTCTACTGTACTGCCGCACACGGCAGACCTTCGCACAAAACTAACAGAAAAAATTCACCTTAATATTCCAATGCTTTCAGCGTCTATGGACACTGTAACTGAAGCGCGTTTGGCGATTGCCTTAGCGCAAGAAGGCGGTATTGGCTTTATCCACAAAAACATGACGGTTGAAGAGCAAGCGCACGAAGTGGAGCTTGTTAAAAAGTACGAGTCTGGTGTGGTCACTAAACCTGTAACCGTTGGCCCAGATGTCACCATTCGTGAAATTAACGAGATGCGCGACCGTCTAGGTTTTTCAGGTTTCCCTGTTGTAGATGCTCAAAACAACGTATTGGGTATCATTACGTCACGTGATGTGCGTTTTGCAACAAATCTCGACAAGCCTTGTAGCGCGTTAATGACGCCGAAAGAAAAGCTAATTACCGTTACCAATGCGACTGACTCTGAAAATGTATTGCACTTAATGCACGAAAACCGCATCGAGAAAATCGTTGTTGTTGATGCGGCATTTAAACTGCAAGGTATGATTACCGTTAAAGATTTCCAAAAAGCCGAAGAAAAGCCAAATGCGTGTAAAGACGAAATGGGTCGCTTGCGCGTGGGTGCAGCTGTTGGTTGTGGCGCTGGTACGGATGAGCGTATTGCTGCACTAGTCGAAGCTGGCGTTGACGTATTACTTATCGATACATCTCACGGTCATTCACAAGGCGTATTAGATCGTATCAAGCAAACGCGTCAAGAATACCCAGATTTACAAATCATCGGTGGTAACGTTGCTACCGCTGCTGGTGCATTAGCCATTGCTGACGCTGGCGCTAATGCGGTTAAAGTAGGTATCGGCCCTGGCTCTATCTGTACAACGCGTATCGTGACTGGTGTTGGTGTTCCGCAAATTACTGCGGTATCTGATGCGGCTGACGCACTGGCCGAGCGCGGCATTCCAGTTATCGCTGACGGTGGTATTCGTTTCTCTGGTGACATCGCAAAAGCATTAGTGGCTGGTGCAAGCTGTGTAATGATGGGCTCAATGTTCGCAGGTACTGAAGAAGCACCGGGTGAAGTTGAGTTGTATCAAGGTCGTTACTACAAATCGTACCGCGGTATGGGTTCTATCGGTGCGATGGATCAGCGCGATGGTTCATCGGATCGCTATTTCCAAACCAGTAAAGAAGCCTCGAAATTAGTGCCTGAAGGTATCGAAGGTCGCGTTGCTTACAAAGGCCCGATTAGCAATATTATTCATCAGCAATTAGGCGGTATCCGCAGTGCAATGGGCTTAACTGGTTGTGGCACCATTGAAGAGTTAGGCTCAAAAGCACAATTTGTGAAAATTACATCAGCTGGTATGGGTGAGTCTCACGTGCATGATGTAACCATCACTAAAGAAGCACCGAATTACCGCATGGGTTAATCCCCATCCTCATTTAAGACAGGGCGCCTAATGGGCGCCTTTCTACAATCATTTTATAAAGGGTTATTCATGAGCAACATACATGATCATCGCATTCTAATTTTAGATTTCGGCTCGCAATACACACAGTTAATCGCGCGTCGTATTCGTGAAATTGGTGTTTATTGTGAACTTTGGGGTTGGGACGTTTCAGAAGAAAAAATCCGCGAGTTTAATCCAAACGGTATTATCTTATCGGGCGGTCCAGAGTCTGTAACTGAAGAAAACTCACCTGTGGCACCTGATTACGTATTTAACGCCGGTGTACCAGTATTAGGCGTGTGTTACGGTATGCAAACCATGTCGGCACAACTTGGCGGCAGCGTTGAAGTATCGATGGAGCGTGAATTTGGTTATGCCAAAGTTGAGCGCGTTGGCGATTGTAAGCTGTTTGATAACATCGAAGATGAAATCAAAGATGGCAGTGCATTTTTAGATGTGTGGATGAGTCACGGTGACAAAGTTGCTACTATCCCGTCATCATTCAAAACAGTTGCAAAAACAGATAGCTGTCCTTATGCAGCGATGGCTGATGAAGAGCGTCAGTTCTACGGCGTACAATTCCACCCAGAAGTAACTCACACTCGCCAAGGCGGTCGCATCTTAGAGCGTTTCGTGGTTGATATTTGTCAATGTGATAAAAACTGGACCTCGGCGTCTATTATCGATGACGCTGTTGCGCGTATTAAAGAACAAGTGGGTGATGATGAAGTTATCCTTGGTTTATCTGGCGGTGTCGATAGCTCAGTTGCTGCGCTACTTATTCAAAAGGCGATAGGCGATAAGCTAACTTGTGTATTTGTTGATAACGGCTTACTGCGCTTAAACGAAGCAGATCAAGTGATGGAAATGTTTGGCGACCATTTCGGTTTAAACATTGTTCACGTTGATGCGGAAAACCGCTTCTTAGACGCACTGGCTGGTATCGATGAGCCAGAAGCCAAGCGTAAGAAAATTGGTCACGTATTCGTTGAGATCTTCGATGAAGAGTCTAAAAAATGTGTTAATGCACGTTGGTTAGGTCAGGGTACTATCTACCCAGACGTAATCGAATCTGCTGCAGCTGGCACCGGTAAAGCACATGTGATTAAATCGCACCACAATGTAGGCGGTTTGCCAGATGATATGGAAATGGGCTTGGTTGAGCCACTACGCGAGCTATTTAAAGATGAAGTGCGCCGCGTTGGTTTAGAACTTGGTCTGCCGTATGACATGTTATATCGTCATCCATTCCCAGGACCGGGTTTAGGTGTACGTGTACTTGGCGAAGTGAAGAAAGAGTACTGTGATTTACTACGCCGTGCCGACGCTATCTTCATAGAAGAGTTACACAACGCCGATCTTTACCATAAAGTGAGCCAAGCATTTACTGTATTCTTACCAGTTAAATCAGTAGGCGTGATGGGCGATGGTCGTAAATACGATTGGGTTGTATCACTGCGCTGTGTTGAAACAATCGACTTTATGACGGCGATTTGGTCTCAACTGCCATACGAGCTACTAGGTAAGGTATCAAACCGTATTATTAATGAAATCGATGGCATTTCACGTGTGGTTTACGATATTTCTGGTAAGCCACCTGCGACTATCGAATGGGAATAAGCTCCTCTTAAAGATACTGGCTTTTACTTTGATAAAGTAAAAAGCAGTTAATTGTTGATAAAACGCCGAACATAGCGATAATGTTCGGCGTTTTTTATTTTTAGCCAGCGATAAGCACCTATGAACTCACAACTAACCAGCGATGAGCTTAACAAACTGTCCGTTGAACAATGCGATCAGTATTGGATGAGCTATGCACTGACCTTGGCTGATAAGGCGCAGCAGGTCAATGAAGTGCCGGTTGGCGCAGTGTTAGTGCTAGATAATCAGGTGATTGGCGAAGGCTATAATCTGGTCATTAACAACCACGATCCTTGCGCACATGCCGAAGTGATGGCGCTGCGCGCTGGCGGGCAGCAAATAGAGAATTACCGTTTGTTAGACGCTACCTTGTACGTCACCTTAGAGCCCTGTTGCATGTGCGCGGGGGCGATAGTGCACAGCCGTATCAAACGCGTCGTGTATGGTGCAGACGATTTAAAAACTGGTGCGGCAGGCTCTGCCTTTGCGCTCATTAATGATGCTAAACATAACCATCAGGTGGAAGTGACCTCAGGGGTGATGGCATCAGAATGTGGCACTATTATTAGCGACTTTTTTAGCCGTCGCCGCGCTGAGAAAAAAGCGCTAAAGGCAAAAAATAAGAAAAATTCATGAGTTAGTGCATTATATTACTTGGCGCATGGACTAATTAGCGCTACGCTGAATATATAGTCAGTGACAGTGAGAGCCAATGTAATGAATAACGCTTATTCGAACATAATGCTAAAAGCGCTGGTGTTTATTGCTTGTTCACTGTTTATCAATATTAGCCATGCCAAACAGCAACTTGTTACCATAGTGGCGGATGATAGCTATCCACCGTATTCCTATATTGAAGACGGCCAAGTAAAAGGTATTTACGTCGATTTAATATCTTTGGCGGCGCAGCGTTTAGCCAAAGATTATCAAGTGACTTTCGTAGCAATGCCATGGAAGCGTGCGTTACAAGAAGTGAAACTTGGCAATGCGTTTGCGATTATTCCTCCTTATATTCACACCCACAAACGAGATTATATTTGGCCGTACTCGGCTGCCTTAGCTTATGAGCGGGTTGTTGCTCACTGCCACGATTCTGTCGACATTAGGTCTCATTTAGTAGGTAATGACGATGCGCGTAAAACACCACTAAATGTCGGTATTAATGCAGGGTACTTAATTCTTAATGAGCGCTTGAGTCAGGCACAAGGACAAGGGCTGATCCGAATTTGGGAAAACCGCAGTACCAAAGCAAATGTGATGAAGTTGATTAATCAGCGCATCGACTGTTATCTCAATGATCCTTTATCAACGAAGTGGGTGTTAAAACAATTAAGCGCGCAAGATGACTCACTCAACTTTGATCATATTCATCAGACCATAGAAGTGATGGTGCAATCTGCTCATATTGGTTATAGCAGTGATGAACACGGCCGTTTCAAATACAAAAAAGATTTCGTCAAGCGATTCGATAAGGCATTAGCCGCTGTTAAACGAGAAAATGCCTTAGAAAAGATTATTGCCAAATATGTCCCTTAGCTACCATTGACGGTAAACAGGGTAGCGGCCATGGGCCTTATCATAGAATGGTGATTGACGATAAAACCATGCAAGACGAGCCCGTGGATTGTCAGCAAAAGCTTTATCCGTTTTCATTTTCTCTTCAAATGCTGTCTTTAGCTCTGGTGATTGCGCCAACATTTGCTGAGCCATTGGCACCACGGCATAACCTTCAATATATTCCGTTCGTTGAAAAATGGTGTTAAAAAATCCCCATTGAAAAAGAGAATCAGGTGATTGTGGCTCTAGCAAAGCGAAGGCCAGCTTACCTAAAGACTGGTCGAGGGATACTTCCACACTTCCAGCAGGAAGTTCAATATCACTCGTATGGCTATTAAAGGTCGCTTTAACGCGCATTTCACCTTCATAAGGGGCTTTGGCAAAGTCAGAGTTTGTAACACTTAAGCCTTCTAGCTTAATGGTGCGCGGCGCAGTTAAGGTCTTTGTTTTAATGCCATGTTGCTTAAGTCTCGAAATAGCATCGGTATATTGCGGTAAAACCCAATAAGACTTTGGCAATCTGGTGATTAATTTCGGCACATTACGATCAAACCATGGCATTTGATATGTTTTCGCTTTCCCCGTCCATTTGACTTGCTGTGTCCCTGAAATTTCATCGTCAAAATGTTGGTAGGTTATGCCTTTAAAGACTACGGTTCTTGGTTTGTTGTAGCCCCAAGTCAGAGGTAACTCATCGGGTCTTGAGCTTTTATCACTTGCGATGGCTTTGGATAAGTGTTTTTGATGGGCAGCAACAGCTTTTAACGATGACTCAATTAATACATATGTTCCCAGAACACGCTGTTTATACGGCTTTAACGAGTGATTTTCCACTAATACGGTTGGAATATGGCGGGCAGCACCATAACCGTCACTGTAGCGCTGACCAGGACTCCAGCCGGCGATCCCTTTTTCGATATTGCGGTTATCCATTGCAAATACTAAATCACCGGGAATATGTCCCATGGTTGATAAAGCCGTGTCTACTGTTGGGCGGTAGAAATTATCAAACCATTTAGCTATTTCAGGTGAATAGCTATGGCTTTTAATGGTTCCGTAGGTAATATCGTACTGGTAATCTACGCCGTCAGTAACGTGTAAATCAAGGTAGAGACTTGGCTGATACTTATTTAATAGTTTGATCATTGCCGCCATTTCGACGCTTTTTATTTTGGCGTAATCGCGGTTCAGATTGAGGTTTTGTGAGGTTGCACGCCAGCCCATATTACTCGGGCCACGTTGATTCACGCGATGATATTTGGATTTATTTTCGTGACCGTCGGCATTAAAAATCGGCACAAAGAGTAAGTCGACATCCTCAACTAAATTCGCTTGTTTACCCAATACAATGTCACGCACCAGCATTAAACCTGCGTCTTTACCGTCGATTTCGCCAGAGTGTATGCCTGCCTGCGCTAACACTTTAGGGCGTGACTTAGCGTTAAAGTCAGATGATACATGTACTAACATCAGCGGCTTACCCAGCGTGCTTTTGCCAAAGTAAGACAGCTTAATTAAATCAGACTTTTCAGCTAGCTTTTCTAAATAGTCGATGGTTTCGCTATAAGATGGCGTGTTAACAAAATTATTGCGCTCGGCGGGTGTTTGCCATTTGGGATCGTGATTGATTAGTGCTTCGCTGGCACCACGCCATTTTAGCGTGGGTGGTAATAAGGTGGCCGGATCGTTGAAAACGATTTCTTTAGCTGATGCTATCTGCGTTGATAGCACGGCGCTTGAAGTTAATAGACTAAGACATAGTGCGCGGTAAGGCCATTGCAGCGAAGATCGCATAATCAAAACTCATCAATAAAAAGAGGGTATTATTATTGAAAGTTGGATGGGTGAAAAGCGTTAATACGCAACAAATTGTTTAGCACTTGTTAGATTAACAATGGATTAGATACCGAATGCGGCATTCTTGCCTGCACGCTTACTTTGGTAAAGGTAATCATCAGCAATCTTTAATAATTCGTCGAGGTTGAAACTCTCATCATGAGAATGTAGTGCATAACCAATGGAAATTGTCGGACGAATTTCACTATTACCATAATTGACCGCTAAATTACTCACCGCTTTGTTGATGCGGCTAGAAATCTCTTTAAGTTGCGTTTTGGATACCGATTGACACATTAATACAAATTCATCGCCACCCCACCTAAATAAGGTGTCCTGATTGCGAATTTCCCTATTAATGGTTGTTACTATGGCTTTAAGCGCAGCATCGCCACCGCCATGGCCGAATTTGTCATTAATGAGTTTAAAGTCGTCGCAGTCGATGAGCATAATGCCGAAAGAACTATTGAAATCGCGCTCTTTAGCCAAGGTGTTTTTTACCAAGGGTAAAAAGTGTTTAAGATAGCTTCTGGCATAAGCACCGGTTAATGCATCTTTCATTGATATCGCTACTTTCATCGACATCATGCGATGGCGAATAAACAGTGAAACAGACAGGCTTATAAACACAAATAATGCCGCCATTAACCAGATAACCGTTGTATGACGTTCGTTATAGGCTTTTTGTGCCGCGAGATCTGTAGACAGTAGGTTATTTTCTAACTCAACCATTTTGTTTTGCTGTCGTAGACTGTTTATGCGTTTATCCATTAACGTCAGTAGGCTTATTGCATTGCGGTTACTGTCAGAGCGCAGAAAGTCAGTGTAGGCAGACAAGTTTGCATATGCTTGAGAGCTATCTTGTTGTCGGTGATAAATTTGACTGAGCAGATAGTGAAGTTTGGCAATGCCAGCTTGATGATTGAGGCGTTTAGCATACATCAAACTGCTTTGCGCGTGACTTAATGCAAGCTCTTCTTGATGTTGTATGAAGTAAAATTGCGCTAAGTCATAGTTAATTAAACGCAGGAGTCTTACGTCATGTTCACTGGTGGCAAAAGCGAGTGATTTTTGCAGCCATTGTTGGGCAATATCGTGCTGTGGCACTTTTTGATAAGTGAGGCCGCGTAAGCGATCGATATAACCTTCGCCATAGTTCATGCGCTTGGTGATTAACGTCGCTTGGTCAACTATTGCAAGAATTTCTTGTGGTGTCATTTTATCGCTAGTGAGCGCTGCATTAGCTAGATAGAGCAGGGCGAGCAGCTCAGTATTTTCAAATTCGTATTGTTTGGAAATGCTAAGTGCTGTTTCTAGTGGCGGGAACGCCAACGAGCTAAGACCTAGCTCAATATAACATTGACCAAGGCGATTAAGTGCTATTGCTTGGCCGCGCATGTGTTTGTGCTCGTAGGCGTAATCGGCCATTCGCTGCAAGTAGTATATAGCTGACGCATAATCACCACGGTTGATGTAGACCCAACTGATGTGATTTAACGCATCGATTTGATAGCTGTGACTAACGGTTTTATTGAGGGCTGAAATAGCTCGCTCTAACGCGATTTTTGCTTTATCGACATTACCGTTATTTGTCTCTAGCTTGGCAATTAGGCCGTACATCGGCGCGCGAATACCCTTGTAATTATCTGAATCTAATTCATTAAATAGGTTATTAACAAATTGACTATTGGCGCTGTCGTTGAGATGAACGACGTCGATGAGTTGCTTGTATTTAACTACAGCATTTGAATTAACACTTGTGCCAGCCACAACAATATTAGCCAAGAACAACAAGGATAGTAGGCAGAATGTGAGTAAGGATCTGACGAGCATTGTTATTATGGTTATTGCGCGAAAATGACTAAACACTCGCATAATATCACTAACAGCCCATATTGGTAGTGGAATGTTGAGTTTTGGAGATCTTAGTCTGAAAAATTCAGCGTCGTTATTATCGACGCTGAATTGTCAATGAGATTCTAGTTGGCTTATTTGTGGCGGCTACGGAGGTTGTCCATTATCTCAGCGAGAGAAACATCTTTACCACGCAGTAAAACGAGCAGGTGATAAAGTAGATCTGAAGACTCGTTAATTAGCTCTTCGCGATCATCAGTTGCTGCAGCGAGCGCGACTTCAACACCTTCTTCACCCACTTTTTGCGCCATGCGTTTAACGCCGCGATTAAATAGCGATGCGGTGTAACTCGACTCGTCGCGATCTTCATAACGCGCGCCGATAACACTGTTAAGTTGGCTAATGAAATCAAGATCAAAGCCTTTGCTATCGTTAAAGCAGCTTTGATTACCTAAATGACAGGTTGGCCCAGCAGGGTTTGCCATAATCAATAACGTATCGTTGTCACAGTCAACGCTAATATCTTTGACGTGTAAGTAATCTTGCGAGGTTTCGCCCTTGGTCCACAAGCGGTTTTTAGTGCGTGAGAAAAAGGTCACTTTTCCGGTTTCAAGTGTTTTTGCTAAGGCGTCTTGATTCATATACCCGAGCATCAAAACAACGCCGCTAAAACTATCCTGTACGATGGCAGGCATCATGCCATCGACTTTATCCCAATCTAATTGCTCGATGTTGTCTAGCATAATCTGATCTCAATATTATCTTGTTTTAATGAACGCTTAAGCGTTTCAATTTCAATGATTTGTTTGTGAAAAACGCTCGCGGCTAGTGCGCCGTCTACATTAGCGTTTAAAAACACATCGCGAAAATGCTCAATGGCGCCAGCGCCACCAGAGGCAATTAGCGGAATGTTACATACATCGCGCACCATAGCCAGCTGTTCAATATCATAACCGTCGCGCACGCCATCTTTGTTCATTACGTTTAACACGATTTCGCCAGCACCACGTGCTTGCACTTCTTTAACCCAATCGAGAGTTTGCCATTGCGTGGTTCGGGTTTTTGATTCATCGCCAGTAAACTGTTTGACCTGATATTGTCCAGTCTCACTATCAAAGTAGCTGTCGATTCCCACAACAATGCACTGCTGCCCAAACTCATGAGTGAGATCGGTAATTAACTGAGGGTTGGCAAGTGCAGGGGAGTTAATGGAAATTTTATCGGCGCCAAAGGCTAAAATTTTCGCAGCGTCATCGATGGTTTTTATGCCACCTGCGACACAAAATGGAATATCAACTTGTTCGCTAATGCGCTCAACCCAGCTTTTATCGACGATGCGATCATCACTTGATGCGGTAATATCGTAAAACACAAGTTCGTCGGCGCCTTCTTCAGCATAGCGTTTTGCCAGCGGCACAATATCACCAATAATTTCGTGATTGCGAAATTGAACCCCTTTAACCACTAAACCGTCTTTGACATCAAGGCAGGGAATTATCCGTTTTGCGAGCATGCGATAGCCTCCTCAACGCTAAATTTACCTTCGAGTAGGGCGCGACCAACAATCACTCCGGCAACCTTACACGGGTTAAGGGCTTTAATGTCGTCTAAATCGCCGATGCCGCCAGATGACTGCCAATCAATTTGTGGCCAGTCTTTAACGAGCTCACTGTATAGATCGGTATTGGAGCCTGCTAGCGTACCGTCTTTGCTGATGTCGGTACATAACACGTGTTTAAGCCCAAGCGGAATAAAACGATTAAGTAGTTCTTCGATACTCACGCCAGAGTTTTCTTGCCAGCCGTGAGTAGCCACGTGCTTATTACCGTCTTCGTCAATGTTGATATCTAGCGCAAGCACGATTTTTTCGCTGCCATAGGTTTCAAACCACTGTGCTACGAGCTCTGGTTGTTTTACTGCTAATGAGCCAATGACCACGCGTGATGCGCCTGCATCGAGTAAATCGATAATGTCTTGCTCGCTGCGGATACCGCCGCCAACTTGTAGGCCAACATCGCTCACGCTGTTCATCATTTGTGAAATAAGGCTTAGTTGACGTTTTTCAGGATCTTTGGCGCCGGTTAAATCCACTAAGTGTAACCATTTTGCCCCTTGCGCAGCGTAGTGCTGGAGCTGCTCAACAGGTGAGAACTGATAGGTAGTTTGCTTGGCGTAATCACCTTGATACAGGCGAACCACTTCGCCGTCTATTAAATCTAATGCTGGAATAATCATGGTTAACCTTGTTGTGAAATAGCTAAGAAATTACGCAAAATTTGCGCGCCGATTTTACCTGAGCGCTCAGGATGAAATTGCACGCCGTAAAAGTTATCGCGGTTAATCGATGCCGAGAAAGCCTGACCATAATCACTTTGCGCTAGGGTGTAATCACCGACAGGAACGGCAAAACTATGCACAAAATAGACATAACTGCCAGCTGGAATATCGTTAAATAGTGGCGCTTTGAGATCGGTAAGTTGATTCCAGCCCATGTGTGGTAAGGGTAGATTATGGCTGTTTTTCATCGCCGAGACCTTGGCATCAACAATCCCTAAACAGTCGACATTGCGCTCCTCTGATGCGTTGGTTAGCAGTTGCATGCCAAGACAAATGCCCAGCACAGGTTGAGTGAGCGACTGAATAAACTCAATTAGCTCAAAGCTCGTTAGTTTTCCCATCGCAGCGCCAGCGGTGCCAACGCCCGGTAATACCACGTGAGAGGCATTGCGGATCAACTGGGTATCTCGGGTTACCACCACATCATCGCAAATGCGCTCAAAGGCGCAGCGTACCGAGGTGATGTTGGCGCAGCCTGTATCGATAATAGCAACTTGACTCATTACAACACACCCTTACTGCTTGGTAGTTCGTTACCTTCAATCTTTATTGCTTGGCGCAGCGTGCGGCCAAAGGCTTTAAAAATCCCTTCCACAAGGTGATGGGTATTTTTACCTTCACCTTTGATGTGTAAAGTCGCCGCCATGGCACTCGATAGCGAATGGAAGAAATGTGGCACCATTTCAGTGGCGAGTTCACCAACGCGCTCGTTGGCAAAATTGGCGTTAAATTCAAGCCAGCCGCGACCCGATAAATCAAGGGCACAAGTACACAAACACTCATCCATTGGTAGGGTAAAACCAAAGCGGCCAATACCACGTTTATCGCCAAGGGCTTTAGCTAGCGCATTGCCAAGGGCAATGGCGGTATCTTCAACGGTGTGGTGATCATCGATGTGTAAATCGCCTGTCACTTGCGCGTTTAACTCAAAGCCGCCGTGAGTGGCAATTTGATCGAGCATGTGATCGAAAAAACCAATACCGGTGCTGATTTGGCTGCCACCTTGTTTATCAAGATTAACGGCCACGCTAATTTGCGTTTCATTGGTGTTGCGTACCACCTCAGCCTTACGCTCTTTGACGGTAAGGGCGCGGGCAATCATGTCCCAATTGAGGGTTTGACGATCGTATTTAAATGATTGAATACCCATGTTATTGGCAAGCTCAACATCTGTGTCGCGATCGCCAATAACATAGCTGTTTTCAAAATCGACACGGCCTTGTTGTAATAAATCTTTAACCAGCCCCAAACGCGGTTTACGGCAACTACAATCTTCGTGATCAAAGTGCGGGCAAATCAATACTTCGCTAAAAGTAATTCCTTGTGAGCTAAAGATATCCATCATTTTATCGTGGGGTAGATCGAAATCAGCTTGCGGAAAACTATCTGTCCCTAAGCCATCTTGATTCGATACCATAATTAGCTCATAACCAGAGGCTTGTAATTGGAGTAACACCGGAATGACATCAGGCTCAAAGACCAGCTTTTCTAGGGTATCTAATTGCTTATCAATTGGCGGCTCTTCAACAAGGGTGCCGTCGCGATCGATAAATAAAATCTTGCTTCTCATTGACTATTCTCTTTGTTATATCTGCGGCGCTAATTGCTTTGCCGTTTCGGTTAATACTTGAGTAAGGCGCTTCATTTCTTCGCTGTCGCCAATGCTAAAACGCAAGCAGCGCTCCAGTGTTGGCACTTTTGATTGGTTGCGTACCACAATGCCTTGTTTGGCCAGCGCGTTAAACCAGCTATCGTCATTAAAACGCACTAACACGAAGTTGGCGCCAGTGGGATAAACAGCTTCTACGCCTTCTAATTTTTCAACGCTCTGTGTAAATTCGTTGGCTAAGGTGTTTAATGTCGCAACTTGATTGCGCATCAGACTGATGCCATCAGGCGAGAGTGCTTTGGCGGCAATATCTCCGACAGGTGCAGGAATTGGATAAGGCGCAATGACTTTTTTCACAAGGTTAATGAGATACTCGTTACTGAGCATAAAGCCACAGCGCAATCCTGCTAAACCAAAGGCTTTTGACAAGGTACGCAATACCACAAGGTTGGTGTATTGATTAATGAGTTTGGCGCTGGTAAGTTGTGGCGAAAACTCAATATAAGCTTCATCTACCACCACGATGCATCTTTCGCTACAGGCTTGAATAATCGCTTCAATGGTATCAACGCTAATTGTCGAGCCTGTTGGGTTGTTAGGGTTACAGATAAATAATAGCGATGAATCACCGAGCTTATTGGCTAAATCTTCGTCTAGCTGCCAGTCACTAGTTAATTGCACTTCATTGACCGCGACATTACAGGTAGCAGCGCTAATGGCGTACATGCCGTAAGTTGGCGTACAAATGGTGATTTTATCTTTACCCGGTACACAGAAGGTACGAATTAGCAGCTCGATAGCTTCATCGGCGCCGCGAGAGGCTAACACTTGCGCAGTATCTAATTGGCTATATGCAGCGTAGTTGTCAATGAGCGCTTGTGGCTGAAATTCCGGGTAGCGATTATACGCAGGCTCGGTATTACAAAACGGTGATTCATTGGCATTAAGCCAAATATCACCACTACCACCAATGCGGCGCGCCGACTGATAGGGTGTCATGGTTAATAATTCTGGGCGAGCCAGTCGATTAATCAGTGAATACATCTTAGGCTCCTTGTTGCAAGCGTATAGTCACGGCGTTGGCGTGAGCATCTAAGCCTTCGGCCATCGCCAATGGTACAATAGAGCGCTCTAATGAATTAAGTCCGTCGAAGCTTAGCTCTTGTACCGTAAAGCGGCGTGAGAAATCTGCCAAACTTAGGCTGGAATAGCTGCTACACATGCCATAAGTTGGCAGTACGTGGTTAGTACCGCTGGCGTAATCACCAGCAGACTCTGGGCTCCATTTTCCTAAGAATACCGAGCCAGCTGCGTAGATATTATTTAGAACATCACGCGGATTTTCCGTTTGAATAATCAAATGTTCTGGCGCATAGCTATTTGAAACTTCAATAGCCTTAGCAATAGATTCACAAACAATGATTTTGCTGTGCTCTAGGGCTGCTTTGGCGATATCGTTACGCGATAATTTTGCCAGTTGCTCATCAATAGCGATAGCAACACGTTTTGCTAAATTGTCACTTTCGGTGAGTAGAATAGTTTGCGAATCGACACCGTGCTCTGCTTGTGATAATAAATCAGCGGCAACAAAATCGGCATTGGCATTATCATCGGCAATGACTAACACTTCCGATGGGCCTGCTGGCATATCAATGCCAGCGCCGCCAACAGCGTTTGATACTTGCTTTTTGGCTTCAGTAACAAACTTATTGCCAGGGCCGTAAATTTTATCGACGCTAGGTACGGTTTGGGTGCCAAAGGCCATTGCTGCAACGGCCTGCGCACCGCCAATTTGATAAATGGTATCGACGCCGCACAACTGCGCTGTATATAAAATGACATCAGAAATTGGCGGCGGGCTACACAGTACAATTTGCTGACAGCCAGCGATTTTCGCTGGCACCGCAGTCATTAATACCGTTGACGGTAAAGGCGCAGTGCCGCCGGGGGCGTAAAGGCCAACGTTACGTAGTGGCTGCGTGCGTAGTTCACATTGCACACCGGGCATAGTTTCCAGGCTGACGTCATTTTGCTTTTGCGCTGTGTGGAAGGTTTCGATGTTGTTTTTGGCAAGTTCGATTGCTTGCTTGAGCTCATCGTCAATATTGGCAGCTGCTGTGGCCAGTTGCTCTTGTGTAATCGCAATGGCTTCAAGTGTAATATTGTCAAAGCGAGCGGCGTATTCACGCAGTGCGTCATCGCCATTGGCGCGCACATTATCGATAATATTGCTCACTTGAGTTTGCAGCATTGCCGAGTCTTCGAGCGCTGGGCGTGATAGCTGCCTCGCTTGCTCGTCACTCGATAATGAAGACCAGTTTAAAATCTGCATAATCTATCCCAACATCTTCTCGATTGGCATCACTAAAATGGAGCTTGCGCCCAATGCTTTAAGCTGTTCCATGGTTTCCCAAAATAGCGTTTCACTGCTTACGGCGTGCACGGCAACCATGCTGTCATCGCTGGTTGGCAAAATGGTTGGATTTTCAGCACAAGGGAGCAACGCAACAATTTTATCGATGTTATCCTTTGGCGCGTGCAACATGATGTATTTTGATTCGCGTGCTTGAATGACTCCATTAAAGCGGGTCATGAGCTTATCCAGCAGTGCTTGTTTTTCATCGCATAAAACGGTTTTTGATTTTATAAGTACCGCTTGGCTTTCAAAGAATATTTGCGCTTCTTTAAGGCCATTGGCTTCAAGTGTCGCCCCCGTTGATACTAAGTCACAGATCGCATCGGCGATACCAGCACGGGGTGCTACTTCTACTGAACCTTTTAATGCGACTGGTGTGAAGCTAACGTTTTGGCTATCAAGATAGCGTTTTAATAGGTGAGGGTATGAGGTAGCAATACGTTGACCTTCAAACGATTGCACGCCGCTATATTCAATCTCTGTTGGAATGGCGAGCGACAGGCGGCAGCCGCCGAAATCGAGACGCTTTAACACATCGTATTCACTTGGTGCATTAGCAGCAATACGCTCTAGTTCTGTTTCTTCCAGCTCGTTTTCACCAATGATCCCTAAATCAACCACGCCATCCATTACTAATGTCGGAATGTCATCATCGCGAACAAGCAATAGGTCGATTGGCTCGTTAGTACAGTGAGCAATCAGGCGCTGTGAATTGGTATTAAATTTAATGCCGCTGCCTTTAAGCAGTTTTTTCGCTTCGTCTGATAAGCGGCCTTTCTTTTGAATCGCGATGCGTAATCTATTGCTCGTTGGCATATTTCGTTGCTCCATAAATAAAAAAACCTCTGGTGAGCCAGAGGTTTTTTCTTAACGTTATAACCGCTGGCGGAATCATCATCTCTCCAGCAGAAAATCTCCTGAAAAGTTACCGGATAATATGATGGTGGCGATGAAGATTCAGCAGATTGGTCATAAGTAAATTAATCGTTAAATTTTGTCTTGTTAAGATGGCTTTAACATTAGGGGAGCAGGTGGCTAATTGCAATGCTTAATTTGATTTATTTATTAGACAAAAGGCTATTAATTATCACTTTTCATTCTTTCATAAAATATGCCACTAATTATTTGATTAAATTTAACTGTTTTAATCTTTTTTATAACTAAGTTGACTATACATGTATCACCTAATTGTAATTTCTTGCTAGTAATCTATTCGTAATTACTTACTATTAGATGTGATGTAGCTATTTGAATATATTAGACAACAATAGCGATTTGTTAATATTTCGTTAAGTTTAATCCGCCGAGTATAGCTGCCGTTCATATAACTAATAAGGAACCATTATGGATAACTTATCTACTGAAAATTTACAGGCGTTAATGAATCAAGGGCTCGAACTAGCAATGCTGTATTTGCCTAAGTTGCTGCTGGCCATTGTGACGTTAATAGCTGGTTTTTGGATTATTGGCAAAATCGTCAAAGGTACAGAAAAAGTACTGCAAGCTCGAAAAGTAGAAGCGACCTTAGAGCGCTTTTTATCAAGCTTAATTAGTGTTGGTTTAAAAGTGATGCTAATTATTAGTGTCGCTTCTATGGTGGGCATTGAAACAACGTCATTTGTGGCCGTCCTTGGTGCAGCTGGTTTAGCTATTGGTTTAGCATTGCAGGGCTCATTATCGAATTTTGCAGGTGGCGTTCTGATTTTATTCTTCAAGCCTTTCAAAGTTGGCGATGTGGTCGACGCACAAGGTTATGTTGGTGTCATCAAAGAAATTCAAATTTTCAATACCATTGTCACTACCCTTGATAACGAGCGGGTGATTATTCCTAATGGTGTGTTATCGAATGGCCCAATTAAGAACTTATTTGCTGAGCCAACACGTCGTGTGGATATGACTTACGGCATTAGCTATGAAGATAATGTTCAGACAGCAAAAGAGGTTATTCGTAATCTCATTCTTGCTGACAAGCGATTATTGGAAGAAGAATACGGCCATGAGATTTATGTTAGTGAGCATGCAGATAGCTCCGTGAACCTACTTGTTCGCGTATGGTGTAATTCACCGGATTATTGGGGCGTATACTTTGATATGCATGAACAAGTGAAGCTAGCGTTCGATGAGCAAGGCATTACCATTCCTTACCCACAACGCGATGTGCATATGAAATCTGCATAAAAAGAACTAACAGAAATCAAAATGCCGCAGAGAATGCGGCATTTTTATTATGAGGAAGTAACAACTTAGTCAAAATGCAGCCAGCTTAATTGGAGGTCTGCTTGCTCTTGACCGTCTTTAAATTGGGTCATCTTAACGACACTGTAATTAAGTGATGGTGCAATCCAAATTAGCGTATTACGGCTAGAGTTTTCACGAACTCTGCGCAGTTTAATTGCTTCAAAACGACCGATAGGTGTTTTCACTGTTTCTTTGCCCACGCGTTCGAAAACATAATTGGTTTCTTTGCCGCGTCTTACCATGTGGTAAGAAAGGACTTTTTTGTTATCAATTAAATCTTTGCGCAATGCTAATTGATAAATTAGTGGATCGAAGGTTAATTGAATAGGGCGGAATGTCTTTTCATTGTTTTTGTAAACAGAAGTCACTGTTTCTTTAGCAAAGTCGATTGACTCTTGGCGATCTCGGCCTGTGCCTGTTCGCTCATAACGATAGGATTGAGGTGTAAAGATACCGTCTTTAATTGAGAACTGACTATTTTCTTTACGAGTATCAGATAATAATAACCATTTGATAGCACTGCTAGATGACAGTTCGTATCCGGCATCGCTTTTGCTAAGTTTGCGATGACCTTTACCAAGTTCACTGCCTTTTCTAAAGAGAGCATAGCTTGCTTGATAAGGTGCTAGGGCATCTGCTTTCTCAGGAATATTCATTTCTTCTGTGGCGGCAAATGTTGGCAGCGAAAATATAAAGGCCGCTAAAAATGCTGAGCGTTTTATTATTTTTATCATAAATTTGTTGTTCCTAATTGGCGGTATGCAATATAAAAGCGTTACAATACCGATATCTAGTAAAGGTATAATGGTTTGTATTAGCGATGCAACAGTGGCAAGCTGATTTTTTTAAGAATTCGCCTCTTTTTAATGATTTAGATCGTCTTTTAGGTCACATGGGCTGGCAACAGTGGCCAAGTTGTGACGAACTCAACAAACTCCTCCCCGATGATTTGGCCAATTATCAAGGCCAACCCTTAACCTTGGTTGAACAAACTGATGAACTGCTTAGTGACGGTATTTACTATGAGCAACGAATCTATCAACAGGGATTAGTGCCTACGCGCAGTGCTAATTGGCATGATTTCTTCAATGCACTTATTTTTTTGCTATTTCCACAGACAAAACGAGAAATGAATCGCTTGCATGTGGAACATATGGCGCAATATGGCAGTCGAAAGCGTTCGCCTTGTCGCGATGCCATCACGCTATTTGACGAGTGCGGTGTGATCATTGCTTACAGCAATGATGAAATAATGCAGCAGCTAAGCAATCATCAGTGGTATAAGAGCTTTGTTGAGAATCGCGATTGCTGGCAAAAATCAATCAGCGCGACGATGATCGGTCATGCCAATTATGAAAAGGCGCTTGATCCCTATATTGGCTTTACGGGCAAAGCGCTGTATCTCAAAGTTAGTGAGGAATTTTTTGAGTTGCAGTTCTGGGATCGTTATCAATATTTAGATACACTATTGGCCCAAAATTTGGCTTTATTGCTACAAGATAATAGCAATTTATATCCGTTACCTATTTTAGGGGTGCCGGGATGGTGGCCAGCAAACGAAAATGCTGAGTTTTATGATAATCAGCACTACTTTCGAGCAAAACGTAAAAAATAATAAAGAATTAATGGATTTTTAATGAGTAGTTTGGACAAATACCTCTATCACGTTCCGTTCCAGTGGAGTTTTTTACATCCGAAGTATTGGGGAACTTGGTTGATGATCTTATTTTTGGTGATTTGCGCCTATACCCCCGTCAGGATCCGCGATTGGATTGCAATTCGCTTAACGCCGCTGGTTTACCGTATTGCCAAGAAGCCGGTTCATATTATTGATTGTAATCTCCAAGCCTGTTTTAGCGACATGACAGAACAAGATCGTAAGCAGCTTATTTACAAGAATATTGAGATGTTTCTATTGTCTGTTCTAGGCCAAGCCGAATTGGCGTTTCGCTCTAAATGCCACATTATGAGCCGCTACAACGTACAAGGTTTAGAGCATTTTAAAAAGTTGGTTGATAACGGTGAACAAGCCATTTTCGTGGCGGGACACACTTGGGGCCTAGAATACGCGGGCACCTATTTTATGGCTGGTGGCATGCCGATGGTGACGTTCATTAATCAACATAAAAAACCGATCTATAATTGGCTTTCGGTAAAACAGCGCACCCGTTTTTGTGACAGCGTTTATGTCCGAGAAGGTGGCATTCGCGTGATGCTTAAAGGCATGAAAGAAGGCAAACATTTATTCTTTTTGCCCGATCAAGACCACGGCGCCGACAAATGTGAATTTGCGCCATTTTTCGACACGGAAAAAGCCTCACTTCCTATCTTAAGTCGTCTATGTAAAGCAACAAACGGCCGTATTATGCCGATTCATATTGCTTATGATGTGGAGTACCACCGTTTCAACCTCACTATTGAAGAGCCGTTTGATTGTTCTGGCGGTGAAGAATGTAAAGAATCAGAAGCCCAATTTTTAAATCATTTGTTAGAAGATTTAATTATGCGAGATTTAACGCAATACATGTGGATATTGCGTATATTAAAGACCCGTCCTGAAGGGCAGGAATCAATTTATAAAAAGAAGCGTAAAAGTAATAGCTAACTGAAGCTAAACACAGTAGCCAAGCGTTTCAATAACAATGACAGAGATAGTCGCGTTACTTTAATTTATCGTTCGCCACATAAGGTGAACTCTTTATTTTTAACTGGAAAATCAATGAAAACAGCATTATCGCTAATTAGCCTCGCCATTCTTTCATCACCTGCTTTTGCTAACACGCAAGCTAATGGTAATCAAACCGACAAAGCGATGGAAGTGATCGAGGTAACGTCTAACTTCCGTCAGGCTAATCTGATGAAAACATCGGGCAGCATTTCTGTTGTTGATGCCGACAAAATTATTGAAAACAGTGCGATGCACACTCAAGATTTGTTAGGTAATTTCGCTAACGTTAATTTCTCAAGCGGCGCCAGTCGCGGTAACTTCGTACAAATTCGTGGTATCGGCTTACGCAGCCAATTTGTTGATCCTATCAATCCGTCTGTGGGCTTATTAATCGACGGTATTAACTATTCTGGTCTTGGTGGTGCGGGCGCGTTATTCGATGTTGAATCAGTTAACTTATATCGCGGCCCACAAGGCACGCAATTTGGCAACGATGCGATGGCGGGAATTATTACCATTGATTCGACAGCCGCAACAAGCGAGCAAACCAACCGCGTAATGCTAACGGGTGGTAATTACGGCACTTTTGGTGCTGGCGTAGCTGTTGGTGGCGCTGTGACGGATAACTTTAACGCGAGACTTTCTGCGCAAAGTCAAAAGAGCGATGGTTATGTAACCAACGACCACCTAAAGCGTGAAGACACTAATAATGTAGACGAAAGTAACGTTAAACTAAAAACTAATTGGCAGGTGACTGACGATTTGGTGATTAACTCGACGTTGCATTATATCGATGTTGATAATGGTTATGACGCGTGGTCGCTTGATGAAAATGGCCGTACGCTATCTGATGAACCCGGTGAAGATAAACAGCGCACTAAAGCGATTGGTGTGAGCGCATATTACACTGGCTTTGAGTCGGTTGAAGTGCAAGTATTAGCCTCTAGCCTAGATAGTGATTTACTTTACAGTTATGACGAAGATTGGTCATACAAAGGGATCCACGATTGGGAATACAGCTCGTTTGATGCTTATGCTCGCAGTCGCAAGCAATCAAATCTAGATGTTCGTTTCCTATCTAAAGGACAAACCTTATTTAACAATACGACGTCATGGGTTGCCGGTGTTTATGCAAGCGAACGCGACAGTGGTTTAACGCGCACCTATACCTATGCTGATAACGATTTTAGCAGTGACAATGAGCACAGCGATTTAGCGGTATATGGCGAGCTAAAGTATGCGTTATCTGAAAAAACGAGCATGACTTTTGGTGCTCGTGTTGGTCAATATGACATTGATTATATGGACAACAATGGCGTTGCTCGCAAAGTCGATGACAATTTATATGGTCTACACTTTAATGTGACGAATCAAGTGAATGAACAAGCTATGACTTATGTATCGCTATCGCGCAGTGATAAAGCGGGTGGTGTAAATGGCGATGCATTAGCTAAAGCGGGTGATTTAACCGACCCAACGTTAAAGGCGCAGTTAGCTGATAACGCGACTTTCGATCCTGAAACACTCTACAGCGCAGAATTTGGTGTTAAAGGACGCAGCCTTGATAATGCATTAAATGTACGTTTAGCAGCGTTTTATAACTACCGTAAAGATCCTCAACTCAAAGGCTGGGTAACAGATAAAATTGGCGATGATAGCGCCGAAACCTTTATCGGTTATAACGATAACGCAGGTTCAGGTCGCGGATATGGTATCGAGTTAGAAACACGCTATAGCTATAACGACAATCTTGATCTGTATTACAACGTTGGCTATTTGATCACCCGCATTAAAGACTATGTGGTGGTCAATAAACACGGTAGTAATCTTGATATGCACAACCGTAATTTTGCCCACGCGCCAGAATATCAATTTAGCGCTGGTGGTAAATACCACGCAGATAACGGCTTCTACGCCAGCGTCGAAGTGCAGGGTAAAGACTCGTTCTACTACTCAGATGGCCACAATCAGCAATCTGATTTTTACGCGGTGACTAACCTTGCAATTGGCTATCAAGCACAAGGATGGAAGCTTAACCTTGCGGCCAATAATGTATTTGATCGCGAATACGCTGTTCGAGGTTTCTATTTCGAAAACGACCCACGAGATTTGTACGCAGAAAAACACAACTACGTACAATTGGGCAGCCCAGCAACCGTAAATCTTAGCTTGGAGATCAACTGGTAATGATGTTATCGGTAGAAATTAGCAACTATCCTCTCAATGAAGAGTACATCGAGCCGATTAAAGACTTTATTAATCGATTGTTAGCTAACGATAAATTGCGAGTTAGCTGCAATACCATGAGCACACAAATCTTTGGTGAGCATGATGAAGTTATGCAGGTGCTTAGTGCTGAAATGAAAGATTCATTCGAGCGTTTTGGCAAGATGATTTTCGTGTGTAAGTTCATCAACAGTGATTTAGATCCTGCCTTAAAGCCACATGATGATTGATTTTGTGTCTGGTGCCGTTGAAGGCATACTCACTTATTCTAAGTGGGAGTTAGTGGCAGTCGTGCTGGCTGTCGCTTACTTGCTGTTGGCAATGAAACAGAGCCAATGGTGTTGGCCAGCGGCTTTTGTTTCGACAACGATTTATACCGTGCTGTTTTGGGAAAGCGCGTTATTAATGGAATCGATACTTAGCGCCTATTATCTCATTATGGCAGTGTACGGCTGGTGGTCGTGGCATAAAAAGGATAGCGCTGGTAATGAGCCTGCTATTACTTCATGGTCAATGATGTTGCATATAAAGGTAATTATCGGTTTGTCTGTGCTTAGCGTTGGCTTGGCTTATGTAATGGATAATTATACCCATCAAGATTATGCGTATTTGGATACATTTACCACAGTATTTGCGGTATTTACGACTTGGATGGTTACCCAAAAAGTCCTCGAGAATTGGGTTTATTGGTTGGTAATCGACGCTGCCTCTATATATCTGTATATAGCGAAAGGCTTTGATCCAACTGCATTGCTCTATATGTTCTATTGCGTGATGGTCGTTTTTGGTTACATGAAATGGCGCGGGGAATATCAAAAGCAGTGCATTGCGATGCAGCCGCAGGGTGCTTAAATGCCAGAGCTAAGTATTCAATTACTATGTAATAGCCGCTATTTTAGCGGCTTTTCTGTTATTAGTGTTACACCTTTACACGGTGGATTGAGCCAGCGTCTTTATCAGGTTCAATATCGCAATGATGATGAGCTTAAATCTGTCGTGGTTCGTTGTATCCAAGACGCGCAATTAGCTCGCGAGGAGTACGAGTTAATGCAACATGCAATGGATTTAGCGCCAAGGCTAAGAACTATTGAGGATGTTGATATTGATGACGGGGCATTTTCAATCATTGTAATGGATTTTATTGAAGGTGACCTCGCCAAAGACTGCGAACTCAGCACCTTACAATTGACAACAATCGCCACACAGTTGACCCGCTTGCATCAAAGCTTACCGAGCTGTCCCATCAAACGCCCGTCAGTGAATAAGCTTCGCTTAATCGATGATTATTGGCAGCTGATAGAACAACCTTCGCTACAGGACGTAACCCGCTTTAATAGTGCAGTAGCACTTGTAAATAGCCTTACCTTTGATAATGACGCGCTAATTCATGGCGATCTTAATTTAAGCAATTTGATTGTTGGTAGCGATAGTATTATCTGGCTAGACTGGGAATACGCCAGTGTGGGGGATGCTTATTTTGACTATGCAACGTTGGTGGTTGAGGCGCCAAATCGCCTAGAACAAGCGATAATTACGGCTTTACAAAAAGCAGGAAATACAGTTATTGATAGTAAGCGTTTAACACGCTTTAAGCTCTATTATGCGTTGGTAAGCTGGCTGTGGTGTTTGGGCTGTATGCAGCGTGCTAAAACACAAACGCCGCAATTAACTGCGGCGTTTTGTAAATATCAACAAGCCGTTGATCAATTAACCGCCGACATTTGCGCTAGCGATAATTCGTTGTAAACATCAATTAGGGCAGCTTTTAATTTTTCTCTGTCGTGATAAGGCGAGGTTTTACTCGCGATATCGCGATAGTAGTATTCTCCCTTAACTTTAGCGCATGCCGAATTTATCAAAATAGCATCTGGCGCAGCCTGTTGCGTGATATCTGTAGACCATTTGAGGAGGGCGCTTTTAGAGATATGACCGGCAGGACTGTTTTCTGCAATTAAATTTGTAATAAATATCTTTTTCGCTGTGCTTTGGGTAATCGCTTGCTGGATCTCAGGCATAATAAGCGGTGGCATAATACTGGTGAGTAGGCTACCTGGGCCGATAATCAATAGTTGTGCTTTTTTGATAGCTTCTATGGCTTCTGGTGTTGCGTTAACCTTTGGCTCTAACAACAAACTTTGTGGCATGGTTGCCATTTCATCGATATGAGTTTCACCAAAAACTCGTTGTCTAGTTTGACTAACGGCCACTAAATGTGTCGGTTGCTCAGACATTGGAATGATGTGGCTTTTTACATCGAGCATTTCTCGAATCAGATTAATGGCATCAAGCGGTCTAACACTCATTTGATCCATCGCTAGCAGCATTAGGTTGCCGAGATTGTGTTCCGCTAAATCGCCGTTACCTTTAAAGCGATATTCAAACAGCTGCCGCGCAATAGTAGGGCGTCTGGTGAGCTGATTAATACAGTTGCGCAAATCACCCCACGCAATACAGTTTTCTGCTTCTCGCAAACGACCTGTCGAGCCGCCGTTGTCAGTGGTTGTTACTATGCCAGTGAGCTTATCTTCAAGGTGAGATAGTGACGATAACACGCGACCTAAACCATGACCGCCGCCAATAGCGACGATGTGTTCGAGTTTATCAAAAGGAGAAGTGGTTGAGAGTTTGGATGTAATTGGGCTAGAAATGTGAGAAGTAGCCATAAAGAAAAACCAATAATTACCGTAAGCTTCATTCTAAAGAAAGTTTGTAAATGTTACAACTTTATGGCAATTCGAAGAATTTTCAGTCTGTTTTGTTAATTTTAAAACTTACAGGTAATGTCGATATCTGAAGTTGGCGTGGTGCAACAGGTAAGAATTTCGCCGTCTCGAATATAAGCTAGAGGCTCGGTCGTATAAGCTACCGAGCCGCGATTTAACGTGCAACGACACGCACCACAGGTACCATCACGACAGTGATAGTTTACCTTGAGCCCTTGTGACTCAAGGTATTCTAACGTAGTGAGTTTGCTATCGGCAGCGATAACATCTTCACATTGTACGTTGTTATAGGTAACTGTTTTCATAACTTGCTTAGTTTAACTCGCTTGCTTTAGAGATCAAAGTCGTCAAATTCGTCGCAATCGAGTTCACTATCGATTTGTCCAACAAGATACGACGAGATTTCACTCTCTTGTGGCGCAACCTGTACGTTATCAGACACAAGGTAGGCGTTGATCCAAGGTAATGGATTTGATTTAGTTTCAAACGGCGCTTCGTAACCGATAGCAATCAGGCGCTGGTTGGCGATGTATTCAACGTATTGTTTTAGGATTTCGGCATTCATGCCGATCATTGAACCATCTTTAAACAGGTAATCAGCCCACGCTTTTTCTTGTTCAACAACGTCCATGAAAATCTTTAGACCTTCATCGTGCAATTGTTCACTGATTTCCTTCATTTCTGGATCGTCTTTACCTTCAGCCCATAGATTGAGCATGTGCTGAGTACCAGTAAGGTGAACAGATTCATCGCGAGCAATCAGTTTGATGATTTTTGAGTTACCTTCCAGTAATTCGCGCTCTGCAAAAGCAAATGAACAAGCAAAACTCACATAGAAACGCACTGCTTCTAATGCATTTACCGAACACATACATAGGTATAAGCGCTCTTTAAGTTTACGCTCCGATACTTCGAGTTGGCGACCTTCGACATCGTATGTCCCTTCGCCTTGAGCTTGAAGCAGCTGAGTTGTCACAATCACATCATCGAAATATTTAGCGATGTCAGTGGCGCGTTTTAAGATGTTTTCATTAATGAGAATATCGTCAAACACTTCACTAGGATCAGTAAATAAGTTACGCAGAATATGAGTGTATGAGCGTGAATGAATAGTCTCGAAAAAGCCCCAAGTTTCAATCCAGGTTTCAATTTCTGGCAAGGATACTAATGGTAGCAGCGTAACGTTAACACTGCGCGCGGCAATAGAATCGAGTAGTGTTTGATACTTAAGGTTACTGATAAAGATGTGCTGCTCACTCTTAGTAAGCTTTTGCCAATCAATGCGATCTTTTGAAATATCAACTTCTTCTGGACGCCAGAAAAACGAGATTTGCTTTTCGATGAGCTTTTCAAAAATTGGTAGTTTTTGTTGGTCAAAACGCGATACGTTAACCGCATTACCTAAAAACATTGGCTCGATTAGCGGGTTGTTCTTCTTTTGATTAAAGGTTGAATAAGTCATGATTTCTCAAATTGTCCTTGCTATTGCCAGAGGCACATTCTTTATAGTAATTCTTATTTATTGGGTATAACTGTATAGCTATATACGTTTAGGTGAGCCAATCGGCTCACCAAATCTTTTATCGCCCTTAGGTGTTAGATTTTACAAGCGCCGCCTGCACAGCCGTCGTCTTCCTGCTCAACGACGATATCGCTTTGCGCATCATCCGCACCATCGCGGGTGTTGTGATAATAAAGCGTCTTAACACCGAATTTGTATGCGGTAAGCAAGTCTTTAATGATTTGCTTCACTGGTACCTTGTTGTTGTCGAACTTCGATGGATCGTAATTGGTGTTCGCTGAAATTGCTTGGTCGACGAATTTTTGCATCAAGCCAACAAGGTGTAAGTAACCATCGTTTGATGGAATATTCCACAACAATTCATAGTCGTTTTTAAGGCTCAAATAATCAGGAACCACTTGTTTTAAGATACCGTCTTTACTTGCCTTAACGCTGATCAGGCCACGTGGCGGTTCGATGCCGTTAGTCGCATTTGATATTTGCGACGATGTTTCCGACGGCATCAGTGCTGATAACGTAGAGTTTCGAAGACCATGAGTTTTAATATCTTGGCGCAGCGCTTCCCAGTCGAGGTTTAGTTCGTTAGAACACAACGCATCTAAGTCTTTCTTGTAGGTATCTATTGGTAAGATGCCTTTGGCGTAGGTGGTTTCATTGAACCAATCACAGGCGCCAACTTCTTTCGCTAACTTATTTGAGGCTTTAAGCAAGTAATATTGAATCGCTTCAAAGGTCTCGTGTGTTAAACGGTTTGCACTGCCATCTGAATAGCGCACGCCATTTTTAGCGAGGTAGTAAGCATAGTTAATAACACCTATACCTAATGTACGGCGAGCAAGGCTTGATTGTTGCGCAGCGACAATTGGGTAGTCTTGATAGCTCAGTAGATTATCTAGGGCACGTACCGCAAGCTCTGCAAGCTCTTCTAATTCATCAAGAGATTTAATCACACCTAGGTTGAATGCAGATAGCGTACAAAGGGCGATTTCACCGTTAGGATCGTCGAAGCTTTGCAGTGGTTTTGTTGGCAAAGCGATTTCTAAACACAGGTTAGATTGCTTGATTGGCGCAACTTCTGGGATAAACGGGCTGTGCGTATTACAGTGATCAACGTTTTGCAGATAGATTCGGCCAGTACTTGCACGCTCTTGTGCAAATAGTGAAAACAGCTCAGAGGCTTTAATAGACTCTTTGCGGATTGATTCATCTTGCTCGTATTGCAGATAAAGCGCTTCAAACTTGTCTTGGTCGGCAAAGAAGGCATCGTATAAGCCTGGTACATCACTTGGTGAGAACAGGGTGATGTTTTCACCTTTGATCAGGCGTTGATACATCATCTTGTTAAATTGCACGCCGTAATCCATGTGACGAACACGGTTCTCTTCAACGCCGCGGTTGTTTTTAAGTACTAGTAATGATTGAACTTCTAAATGCCACAATGGGTAGAACAGGGTAGCTGCGCCGCCACGTACACCGCCTTGTGAACAGCTTTTAACCGCTGTTTGGAAGTGCTTATAGAATGGAATACAACCGGTGTGGTTGGCTTCACCGCCGCGAATTGGGCTACCTAGGGCGCGAATACGACCAGCGTTAATACCAATACCTGCACGTTGACTTACATACTTAACGATAGAGCTAGAAGTCGCATTGATTGAATCTAGGTTATCGTCACACTCGATCAGTACACAGGAGCTAAATTGACGGGTAGGCGTACGGACACCTGCCATAATTGGTGTTGGCAGTGAAATCTTAAACTGTGATACCGCATCATAGAAACGCACGATGTAATCCATACGCGTTTCTGTTGGGTATTTTGAAAATAGCGCCGCAGCAATTAGCATGTATAGGAATTGTGCGCTTTCAAAGATTTCGCCAGTGCTGCGATTTTGCAGCAGGTATTTACCTTCTAACTGTTTAACAGCAGCGTAACTAAAGTTCATATCACGTGAATGATCAAGTGCATCATTCATGAGATCGAATTCTTCACGACTATAATCGGCTAACAAGTGATTGTCGTAGCGCTTAGCTTCACACATTTTTACCGTGTGATCGTATAGATGTGGTGGCTCAAATTGGCCGAATGCTTTCTTACGAAGGTGGAAAATAGCAAGGCGGGCCGCCATGTACTGGTAATCCGGGGTTGTTTCCGAGATTTGATCTGCCGCTGCTTTAATAATGGTTTCGTGAATATCTTTGGTCTCAATACCCATGTAAAACTGGATGTGTGCCTTGATCTCTACCTGAGAAACTGACACGTTGTCTAATCCTTTAGCGGCCCAATCGAGTACTTTGTGGATCTTATCTAGATCGATAGGTTCTTGTTTTCCACTTCGCTTGGTGACCAGGAGATTTGTGTTCATTATTATTGTCCGTCGCTGTTAAAACAAACCCATGTCACGAGATGCAATCCACCGCGCTGGTAAGTAGTCCTTTTTGTTGGCAATTCCCATTTAGATAGTCTTTAAAGCGTAATATTAAGCTTAAATTTCTCTAGTGTTTGCTTTGGCCTAAATACACAAGATATAGGTTTTTAAAAAATGTGGGATACAAGATAAGGTGGATTGGCGGACAATGCAAGTGCTAAAAATTGGAATAAGCTGTGGATAAATTACATTTGGTTACACAGGTTAGTGGGAACTATCACTTTGATGATTATCTCCCTTAATTTTGCCAATTTTCAATTTCAAATTGGCAATTTTTAATTATTTTTTTTAACGTTCGATCGCTTGATTTAGCACCGTATTTTTGCCTGTCATTATTAGACAAAGTGTCAAGATTCTTTGGATTAGATCCCGAGAACTGCTAAAAGATCCTCAGGACGATCGATTATATGATCGCCTTGCCAAGTGTCGGCTGGATCATCGCTAGGGATGTAACCGTAATTTGCAGCTACCGCTAGCATGCTTGCGCTATGTGCCGCTTCAATATCGGTGCGAGCATCACCCACATACACAATGTTCTCTGGCGCAATATTTATATTGTTTGCCGCTAATAATAATGGCGCTGGATTAGGTTTGGCGACATCGAGGGTGTCACCACAAACAACGACGGCGCAACTAGCCAAGCGTGGATAGTGCTCAAGGAGCTGCTGGGTATAAAGCGTTGGCTTGTTGGTCACTATGCCCCACACAATATTGTGGCGATCTAAGGCATCTAATAAGGTGTCTATACCGTCAAAGTAAGTGGTTTCATCATTGACATGCGCGGTGTAGTTTTCTAAGAACTCACTGCGTAGTTGTTGATATTGCGCTTCTTCAAGATCTAAACCATACCCGGCCTTTACTAGAGCTAATGAACCCTGTGAGGCGGTTTGATTGATAACCTTGCGACTAAGCAGCGGTAAATTGTCACGCTCAAGCAAACGATTAGCCGCGCCGCCTAAATCCGGCGCGGTGTCGAGTAAGGTGCCATCGAGATCAAAGAGTACGGCGCGAAACGGAGATTGAAGGCTCATGGGCTTTCCCTACTTAAATTTGCTTTAGTAAATTAGTACTTATTTAACGTTAGGCTGACAGTGGATCAGATAGTTTACCGATAAGTCGTTATTGGTCTTAAATTGCTCGGTAAGCGGGTTGTAATGGACACCAATAGCGTCAAGACAGCGGGCATCGCTGTTATCAACAAAGCGAATTAGTTCGCTTGGACGAATAAACTTACTGTGTTCGTGCGTGCCTTTAGGTACGAGTTGCAGAATGTGCTCGGCACCTAAAATTGCTAATAAATAAGCACGCTTCGTGCGGTTAAGGGTCGAGAAGAACACTTGGCCGCCGGGTTTTACTAGCTTAAAACACGCGCGCACAATAGATTGTGGATCTGGCACATGCTCTAGCATTTCCATACAGGTCACAACATCAAATGAATGAGGCTGCTGCTCGGCAAGCTCTTCCACTGGAATTTGCTGATAAGCGATATTATCTACTTTAGTTTCTAGGGCATGCAATCTTGCAACGTTTAATGATTGCTCAGCCATATCGATACCTAATACATCACCGCCAAGACGCGCCATAGATTCGGCCAAGATACCGCCACCACAGCCAACATCGACGATACGTTTGCCAAATAAACCGTCAGATTTTTCCGCCACGTAATTAAGGCGGGTTGGGTTCATTAAATGCAGTGGTTTAAACTCGCCACTGAGATCCCACCATTGCTGAGCAAGGGCTGAGAATTTTTCGATTTCTTGAGGATCAACGTTTACGGCGTTATCGAATGATTGGTGTGATTGAGTGCTAGACATAAAAAAGCAAATATCGCTATAGAAAGAAAGGCTTCATTATAAGTGCCTTATCAATGTCAGCACAAGAGAAACACTTTTTAGCCTACTCAATTCCTGTAAGCCATTTTAAGCGATTTTCATTGCTGGTTAATAATTGACCTTGAAAACGCGTTTTTCGGCAGTTTTGGCCGTAAATGGCCCTAGAATCCAAAATAAAGCGATTTTAGCCCTAGTAACCTTGTATCACTGTGCTAGAATCAGGCTCTATTTTTTGCCTTTTATGTAATTGTAAAAACAATAATTAATACATAAAAGTGCGTCTTTCTAACAGACACAGGGATCTTAGGGATTTATGACTGAGTTGGCCAATAGTGTATCGCCGATTAATATCGAAGACGAATTAAAGAATTCGTACCTCGATTACGCCATGAGTGTAATCGTAGGTCGTGCCTTGCCAGATGTTCGAGATGGTTTAAAACCCGTACATCGCCGCGTACTTTTCGCAATGGACATTCTAGGTAACGACTGGAACAAAGCTTATAAAAAATCTGCCCGTGTGGTAGGTGATGTAATCGGTAAGTATCACCCACACGGTGATAGCGCGGTTTATGACACCATCGTACGTATGGCACAGCCATTTTCATTACGCTACCCATTGGTAGACGGTCAAGGTAACTTCGGTTCGGTTGACGGCGATAGCGCGGCGGCAATGCGTTATACCGAAATTCGTATGCAGAAGATGGCCCATTCATTATTAGTGGATCTTGAAAAAGAAACCGTTGATTTTGGCCCGAACTACGACGGCACCGAACAAATTCCAAACGTACTGCCAACCCGTATTCCTAATTTATTAGTGAATGGTTCATCGGGTATCGCGGTAGGTATGGCGACAAACATTCCGCCACATAACTTAAATGAAGTTATTTCTGGCTGTTTAGCGCTGATTGAAAACGAAGACATTACCATTGAAGAGCTCATCGAGCACATTCCTGGTCCTGATTTCCCAACGGCGGGTATTATCAGTGGTCGTCAAGGTATTATCGATGCTTATAAGACTGGTCGCGGTAAGGTGCGTATTCGCGCTAAAGCGGAAGTTGAAGTAAGTGACAGTGGTAAAGAAACTATTATCGTTCACGAACTGCCTTATCAAGTAAACAAAGCACGCCTTATCGAAAAGATGGCTGAGCTAGTTCGCGATAAGAAAGTTGAAGGTATTAGTGCGCTGCGCGATGAGTCTGACAAAGACGGTATGCGTATTGTTATTGAAATAAAACGCGGTGAAGTGGGGGAGGTTGTATTAAATAACCTGTATTCACAAACGCAAATGCAAGTGTCGTTCGGCATTAACATGGTTGCGCTTGAGGACAATCGTCCTAAGCTGTTTAACCTAAAAGAAATGCTACAAAGCTTTGTTCGTCACCGCCGTGAAGTAGTAACGCGTCGTACGGTATTTGAACTTCGCAAAGCACGCGATCGCGCGCATATCTTAGAAGCACTGGCTGTTGCCCTTGCTAACATCGATCCTGTGATTGAGGTTATCCGTAACTCGCCAACACCTGCGGAAGCAAAAGTTGCGTTAGTGGCACAAGGTTGGGATTTAGGTAACGTTGCTGCGATGCTTGAAAAAGCAGGCGATGACGCTGCACGTCCAGAATGGTTAGAGCCAGAATACGGTATTCGTGATGGCAAATACTACTTAACTGAAACACAAGCCCAAGCAATTCTTGATCTTAAACTACACCGTTTAACAGGTCTTGAGCACGAGAAAATCTTAAATGAATATCAAGACATTTTAGATTTAATCGCTGAATTACTTCACATCTTAGGTAGCCCAGCGCGCTTAATGGAAGTGATTGTAGAAGAGCTGCAAGCAGTGCTTGAAGAGTTTGGCGATGAGCGCCGCACTGAAATTACTAACGCGTCACACGATTTATCGTTAGAAGATTTAATCAACGAAGAAGACGTGGTAGTAACCCTTTCTCACGAAGGTTACGTCAAATACCAGCCATTATCTGAGTACGAAGCGCAGCGTCGTGGTGGTAAAGGTAAAGCGGCTACTAAGATGAAAGATGAAGATTTCATCGAGCGCCTATTAGTTGCTAACACCCATGACACCATGTTGTGTTTCTCTAACCGCGGTAAGATGTACTGGCTCAAGACGTACCAGCTACCATTAGCATCGCGTCAAGCGCGTGGTAAGCCAATCGTTAACTTATTACCATTAGAGAAAGACGAGCGTATTACGGCTATCTTACCTATCCGTGAATACACTGAAGACAAATGTATCTTAATGGCAACAGCTGCGGGTACGGTGAAGAAGACTGCATTAACGGCATACTCTCGTCCACGTGCTAACGGTATTATCGCGGTTAACTTACGTGATGATGATGAGTTAATCGGCGTAGCGCTAACCGAAGATGACAGCGAAATCATGCTGTTCTCTGACGAAGGTAAGGTTGTGCGCTTTAGCCAAGATCAGTGTCGTGCTATTGGCCGTACTGGTACTGGTGTACGCGGTATGAAGCTTAAAGAAGGTCAGAAAGTGGTATCGCTTATCGTTCCTCATGGCGATGGTTGTATCCTGACTGTGACTGAAAACGGCTTCGGTAAACGTACTGTACTTGAAGATTACCCAGCGAAGAGTCGTGCAACACAAGGTGTTGTTTCTATCAAAGTGAGCGAGCGTAATGGCCTAGTGGTTGGTGCGGTTCAAGTTGATGAAAACGATGAAATCATGCTGATCTCAAACAAAGGTACATTAGTACGTACCCCTGTTGACGGTGTATCTACGGTAGGTCGTAATACGCAAGGTGTAACTCTAATTCGTACCCAAGAGGGCGAGCAGGTCGTAGCCTTACAGCGTATCGAAGAAGTGGAAACGCCAGAGCATGAAGCAGTAGAAGGTGAAGAAGTTACTGGTGAAGCACCAGCGGCTGAAGCCCCTGCAGCTGATGTTCCAGAAGGTGGCGATGAATAATCGCTAGTTGAGAAAGGGCGCCTGAGGGCGCTCTTTTTGTTTGTGTAGAATTTATAGAGCATTTTGTAATTAGTAAATAAGGAAGAGTAATGAGCGCGGTTTATAACTTTTGTGCGGGGCCAGCGATGTTGCCTCATGATGTGATGGTCAAGGCGCAAAAAGAATTTGTTAATTGGCAAGAGCACGGCATTTCCATTATGGAATTTAGCCATCGCGATAAACGCTTTATGCAGGTAGCACAAGAAGCTGAAAGTAATTTACGCCAGCTAATGAATATTCCGACTAATTACAAAGTACTTTTCTGTCACGGTGGTGGTCGTGGTCAGTTCTCTGCTGTGCCTATGAACTTAATTGGTTTGACGGGCAAGGCTGACTATTTAGTAACTGGCTCATGGTCTAAATCGGCAGTGAGTGAAGCGCAGAAATACGGTGAGGTAAATGTTGTTGCGACACCGCAAACTACCGATGGTCAACATGGTGTGACAGCGCAAAGCGAATGGCAGCTTAGTGATGATGCGGCGTACTTTCACTATTGCCCCAATGAAACTGTCGATGGCATTGAAATGAGCGAAGAGCCACAGGTTAATGCACCGCTCGTTGCCGATTTATCATCAACCATTCTATCCCGCGAAATCGATGTCACTAAATACGGCGTAATTTACGCTGGCGCGCAAAAGAACATTGGTCCATCTGGCTTATCTATCGTAATTATTCGCGAAGATTTACTTGGTCACAGTTTGCCGCAAACGCCATCGATTTTAGATTACAAGCTAATAAGTGATAATGATTCGATGTATAACACGCCGCCGACTTTTGCTTGGTATCTCGCTGGCGAAGTCTTTAAATGGCTGTTAGCGCAGGGCGGCGTAAAAGCGATGGAAGCACGCAACATTGAAAAAGCGCAGCTATTATATAACGCTATCGATAGCTCTGACTTCTATGTCAATAATGTGGCACCAGAATATCGCTCGCGTATGAATGTGGTGTTTCAATTAAACGATGAATCCTTAAACGAGGCGTTTTTGGCGCAAGCAGAGCAGCGTGGACTCATGGCGTTAAAAGGTCACCGCAGCGTTGGCGGTATGCGCGCTAGTATTTATAACGCGATGCCACTGACTGGCGTTCAAGCGCTAGTGGATTTTATGCAAGATTTCGCACAAGAAAATAGCTAACAGTAATTTATAATAGATTCAGTAGCTTAGTCGACATAATGTTTAGACATATTATGTCGACTTTTTTATGTGGTTTGTATAAGATATGTCGTTCGTTTTTATGGAGTTATTAAATGAGTGCATTAGAAGAGTTTATTAAAAAAGAATCCTCGGCGGGGATTGTTTTAATTTTTGTCACTATTATCGCCTTGCTGTTAAAAAACACTGGGTTGTCTGAGTTGTATGATGCGTTTTTATCAACGCCAGTCGAAGTTCGATTTGGCGCATTACATATCGATAAACCACTGTTATTGTGGATTAATGACGGCCTGATGGCCATCTTCTTCTTATTAATTGGTCTTGAAGTTAAACGAGAGATTATTGAAGGACATTTATCAAGCCCATCTCAAGTTGTACTGCCTGGTTTTGCCGCCGTCGGTGGTATGGTCGTCCCAGCTGCTGTGTATCTCTATTTTGTTGGCACAGACACCGTCGGTACACAAGGTTGGGCGATTCCAACCGCTACAGATATTGCATTCGCTCTCGGCGTGTTATCACTGCTTGGTAAACGCGTACCCGTCTCACTTAAGATCTTTTTAATGGCACTCGCTATTATTGATGATTTAGGGGCTATCGTGATAATCGCACTGTTTTACACGGCAGAATTATCAACTTTATCAATTGCGGTAGCCATGGCTGCGCTTACTGGTTTAGTTATCATGAATCGAATGGGCGTCGACCGCAAAGCGGCTTACGTATTGCTTGGTGTGATCTTGTGGGTCAGCGTACTTAAGTCTGGCGTTCACGCGACATTAGCTGGCGTTGCATTAGCCTTCACTATCCCAATTAAACAGCGCAAGGTGCCTCAAGGGCATCGTGAGCGCTCAATGCTCAAATCGATGGAGCACGACCTTCATTACTGGGTTGCCTTTATGATTTTACCTCTGTTTGCTTTTGTAAATGCGGGAGTTGATTTCACGAGCATGTCGAGTGAGCAAATATTAACACCTGTGCCTATTGGTATTGCTGCTGGTTTATTTATTGGTAAACAACTTGGTGTATTTGGCTTTAGCTGGCTTGCTATCAAACTGGGACTCGCCAAAATGCCAGAGCAAAGTAATTACACGATGCTTTATGGTGTTTCCATTCTTACGGGCATCGGTTTTACTATGAGTCTATTCGTTAATTCACTAGCATTTGAAGATCCTGCGCAGTTTATGTTTGCAGACAAACTGGCAATTTTGGTTGGTTCATTTAGTGCTGGCCTGTTAGGTTACTTAGTGTTACGTTTTGCTAAATCACCGACAAACGCGACTAACTAATACCTCAATAGCTTAATTTATATCAATCAAGCGCACCTTTATGGTGCGCTTTTTGTTTAAAAACTAATCTTTCTTCTAATGCATTGCTTGACTCTAATACAAAATTATGGATATGCTAGGTTTATACCCAACAGGTGAAATAAATTGATTTAGATCAATAAATAAAATCATCTAGTGTAAACACGAATAGTTAAGGACATTGCATGGAAGCGATCACATTCAATCTGCCTCAATCATTAGATATCTCTGTGGTTAACGACACCCAGAAGATGATGTTAGAGCAACTTCATTCCATTCAAGAAATTAGTCAAGTCAATATCGATGCTGGCGAGCTGTCTCGTATCGATACCGCTGGCTTACAGTTATTAACGGCGCTGATTATTGATATCAATCGCCAAAGCATCGATTTTTCATGGCAAAACGTCAACGACGAGCTGCGGGAATGCGCATCGCGTTTGGGCTTAAACCACCTTCTAAAATTAAATTAACCCCTGAATTTATAGGACAAAAACATGGCAAAGATCTTAGTAGTTGATGACTCTGCTTCAATCAGAAATATGGTTTCTTTCACATTGAAACAACAGCAATACGATACTGTTGAAGCCTGTGACGGGAAAGAAGGTCTGGAAAAAGCGAAGACTGAGCGGTTCGATTTAGTCATTACGGATGTCAATATGCCAGTAATGGATGGAATTTCACTATGTGGGGAGTTGCGACAATTACCAGCATTTAAATTTACTCCGGTATTGATGTTAACAACCGAAAGTTCGGCCGAGATGAAGCAGCGCGGTAAAGCCGCTGGAGCTACAGGCTGGCTTGTTAAGCCATTTAACCCTGAAAAACTGTTATCTACGATTAAACGTGTCATAAGGTAGCGATATACGATGAGTATCGATCTCTCACAATTCATCCCCACGTTCCTTGAAGAAAGCTTCGAAGGGTTGGAGTTGATGGAATCAAGCCTGCTCAATCTAGAGCAGGGTGATGCGGATACTATAAATGCCATTTTCCGGGCTGCGCACTCAATTAAGGGGGGCGCCGGAACCTTTGGCTTTAACCGCGTGACAGACTTTACTCACGACGTTGAAACACTGCTCGATGAGATGCGTGATGGTCGTCGTAATATCGAACAAGCAGATGTAGATTTATTACTGCGAAGCGTTGATTGTATTAGGCTACTTGTTGAAGCTGCACGTGATGGCGTCGAGTGCACAGATCAAAGTATCGAAGAAGTCCATAAGGGACTAGCGCAAACACTTAATAAAGCTATCAGCAGTGAAGAAGCTCCTGAAATTGCCGAAGATTCGCCTGATACTGGCGCACAAACGCCGATTTGGAAGATCAGCTTTATTCCTCATCACGAAATGCTACAAACCGGCAATGATGTGCTGCACATCATTAATGCGCTTGCGGAATTAGGCCCTGTCACTCAGGTCGTGGAATGTCAAAATATTCCGCCGTTAGAGTCCCTTCATCCTGAAGAATGTTATCTGTCCTGGCAAATTACTCTCGAATCTAACTGCGACAAAGAGGAAATCGACGAGGTCTTCGAGTGGGTTGAAGACGAGTGTGATTTGATCATAGAGCAAAGTGTTAATCAGCTCGACGAGATAGTTTCCGATATCGAAAATATGGTAGATGATGAGCCTCAAGCGCAAAGTACGCAAGAGGAGCAATCAACCGTACAAGAAAAAGCTCAACCTGCACCGACAAAACAAACTGCAAGCGCGGCATCGGTTGCTGCGGTGAAAAACAAAGCGAGCAGCCCTGATGGCGGTTCTATTCGTGTCGGCATTGATAAAGTCGATGCGCTTATTAATCGCGTAGGTGAATTGGTAATTACCCAAGCGATGCTCAAACAGGTTGGAAACGATCTCAGTCAAAATAGCAACGAACTGGTAGAAAAGCTGCTAGAAGGCTTAGTACAGCTTGAAGGTAATACCAGAGATTTGCAAGAAGATGTCATGCGCATTCGCATGTTGCCAATCAGTTTTGTTTTTAATCGATTCCCACGCATGGTGTATGACATCAGCAGCAAACTGGGCAAGAAAATTGAATTAAAACTCTCCGGTGAGCAGACCGAGCTTGATAAAACCGTGATGGAAAAAATTGGCGACCCATTAGTTCATTTGGTAAGAAACTCCCTTGATCACGGTTTGGAGCTGCCAGAAGAGCGCCTTGCCGCTGACAAAGACGAAACGGGTACCGTGCATTTACACGCTTATCATCAAGGTGGTTATATCGTTATCGATATTATGGATGATGGGCGTGGACTAAATACTGCGCGTATTAAAGACAAAGCGCTTGAAAAAGGACTAATCACGCCGGATCAGAATTTATCAGATCAAGAAATAAACGAACTTATTTTTGCTCCAGGTTTTTCAACGGCAGAGCAAGTCAGCGATCTCTCTGGTCGAGGTGTTGGTATGGATGTGGTTCGACGTAACATTGAATCATTAGGTGGTCACGTTGCACTAACTTCAACGCCGGGGGAAGGTTCTACATTCTCGGTAAGTCTGCCATTAACACTCGCTATCTTAGACGGTCAGCTGATCCGCGTTGCCAGTGAAACCTATATTGTACCCTTAGTTTCTATTATTGAGTCGGCACAAATTAATCACAACAATGTTAAAGCTGTTGCCGGAAATCCGAGCCTTTATCTATTTCGCGATGAGTACATTCCAATTTATTCGATTAGGCAGTTGTTTGGCTTACCCCGTAGTGAAACACCACTTGACGAGTCGATGGTGATAATCGTTGAGAGCAACGGACATAAATACGCCTTGTTGGTGGACGATTTGCTTGACCAGCAGCAGGTTGTACTTAAAAGTTTGGATTCTAATTATATGGCGGTTGAAGGTATTTCAGGCGCAACTATTCTTGGCGATGGTGGCGTTGCCCTAATTGTCGATATTAAAGGATTAAACGTGCTTAAACAGCAAATGTCTTGTGATATGTCACATCCCCTTGAGCGAAATATTGAGAGTGTGGCATGACGGAAAATCAACAAATCGATGTGACGAGTAACAACCGCCAATTTTTGTCATTTATTTTGGCGGGTGAAGAATATGCAACCGACATTTTAAAGGTGCAGGAGATCCGCGACTGGACTCAAGCAACCTTGGTTCCTAACAGCCCTGACTATGTAGAAGGAGTAACGAATTTACGTGGCCAAATTATTCCAATTATCAATTTGCGCACCCGTTTTTCACTGCCAAAAGACGACAGTTTAAAGAACCGGATTGTTATTGTTTTAAAGATAGATGACGGTGAACGCTCAAGATTAATGGGACTGTTAGTGGATGCATTCGCCGAAACTTACGACATTGCTGAACACGAAATAAAAGCTGCGCCAAGTAAAATTAGCGTCATTGACGATGAATTTATTATTGGCTTGGCAACTTCTGATGAAAAAATGCTGATTTTGTTAGACGTTGATGAACTATTAACATCTCAAGAATTAACCCCGACGATAAACGACAACGTTGCTTAATGGACACCTTGTTCGAGGAGAACAACAATGAGGAATAATACTCCTGTAACAGACCGCCGCGTTCCGCTGGTACCTGGTCAAGATTTAGTTACTAAGACGGACCTACAAGGTCGTATTACCTACGTTAACCCCGCTTTCATTGAAATCAGTGGATTCACCGAGCAAGAACTCGTTGGAGAACATCATAATATTGTCCGTCATCCCGACATGCCGCAGGCCGCTTTTAAAAATATGTGGTCGACGTTAGAAATGGGCCGACCTTGGGTTGGGATGGTAAAAAATCGCTGTAAAAATGGTGATTACTATTGGGTTAAAGCAAATGTAACGCCGCTTTCTAAAGCTGGCAGGGTTGAGGAGTATATGTCGGTACGTTCAACACCGACCGAACAAGAGATCTCTGAAGCAGAGCGTTTGTACGCACAATTAAATCGCAATGAAGCGCAATTACCTGAGCCAGCGAGCATTCGTGCAAACGTGTTCAAGGCAACGTTTAACAAATGGCTATATAGTAGTTTAGTGGTGTCGGCGTTAATAAGTGTGCCGCTGTTCTTTACATCGGTGGCAGCGCTTGATTTTATCGGGCCTTTAGTCGGTATGGGAATCTTGGCGTTTGGCGCCAACAAAGTATTTCGAGAGTCGGTGCTACCGGGGATTAATAATTCTATTGAGGAGCTACGAAAAATCACCGAAGGGGATTACTCTCGCGATATTCCGGTAACCCAAGAAGGCGAAGCCGGCGAGTTGATGCGTATGGTTAAATCGATTCAAATCAAATTGGGTTTTGAAGTAAATGATGCGAAACAGAAGGCACAACGTGCAGAGCGCGTTAAGGTGGCGTTAGATAATGTTACCTCAAGTGTGATGATGGCAGATAATAACGGCAATATTATTTATGTTAATGATGCCGTTGAAGAAATGTTTAGCGACGCGCAAGATGATATTTGTGCCCGTTTACCAGCATTTGACGCCAATGCTTTATTAGGGCAAAACATCGCAATGTTTGACATTGAAGAAGGTCATAGCAAGTCATTGTTAGAAGCGCTACAACAGCCATTTAAGTCTCAACTAGCTATTGGCAATCGCCGTTTTGAGTTGATTGCTGCACCTGTGGTTGAAGACGATGGCACCCGTCTTGGCTCAGTAGTTGAATGGAGCGATGTAACGCAACAATTAGCGGCTCAAGCAGATGTAGAAAAAATTATCCAAGATGCTTCAATTGGTATTTTAGACTCTCGTTTAAACACTGAACGTTATAGCGGTTTTATTGGCAATGTCGCTCGTGGCATGAATGAAATGTTAGACGCAATTGTCGAGCCGATTGGTGAAGTAAAACGCGTAGTCTCTGACTTATCAAAAGGTAATCTCAATTCACGTATGGAAGGTGATTTTAAGGGGGAGTTCAGTGAACTAGATAACTCTTTGCAAGTTGCCATGGTAAAACTGGAAGAGATTGTTGGTGAAATTCGCTCCAATTCAGGTTCAATAGCTGCAGGTGCTGAAGAGATCTCGAAAGGAAATACAACGTTAAGTACACGTACTGAAGCGCAAGCGGCAAGCCTCGAAGAAACCGCAGCAAGTATGGAGCAGATGACTGCGACGGTGAAGCAAAACGCTGATAATGCTTCGCAAGCCAATACGCTAGCAGAAAATGCTAAAATACTTGCCGAAAAAGGCGGTGAAATTTCTGAGAAAGTTGTCCACTCGATGAGTGAGATCAGTAGTTCTAGTACCCAAATCTCTGAAATCATTGGCGTAATTGATGAAATTGCTTTCCAAACTAATCTACTGGCTCTAAACGCCGCTGTTGAAGCAGCAAGAGCAGGCGAACAAGGTCGCGGTTTCGCGGTTGTTGCCGCAGAAGTGCGTAATCTTGCACAGCGCAGTGCTAGTGCCGCTAAAGAAATTAAAGGCTTGATTAGCGACAGCGTTTCTAAAGTCGAAGAGGGCGGACGTTTTGTCGATGAATCAGGCAAAGCGTTAACTGAAATCGTTACCGCAATTCATGAGGTATCAAGTATTGTCAACGAAATTGCGATGGCCAGTAAAGAGCAGGCAACAGGTATTGATCAAGTTAATGTTGCGATTAACGATATGGATGAGGGCACGCAACAAAATGCTGCGCTAGTTGAAGAAGTTGCAGCAGCGTCAGAAGGGATGGAAGAGCAAGCGGTTCAGCTGCGTCAATTGGTGCGCTTCTTCTCAGTTGGCGATAAATCGAGTCAGTCAGCACCATCCGCCGCACCGCAACTTATTGAACGGGCTGAGCCTAAAGTGCAGAGTCAAAGTACGCCAGCTAATACTATGCCATCAGCGAGCGAAGCTGATATGGAATGGGAAGAGTTTTAAGGATAATTTATGGATCCAGTTGAACTTGGGCAAGGAAAAGGAATTTCCACTTACAGCGATACAGATCGCGAGCGGGAATTTCCCTACCAGCAAGCGGACTTTGAACATGTCCGCCAAAAAATCTATAACCATGCGGGAATTTCCTTAGCAGATCACAAAAAAGATCTGGTATATAACCGCTTGGTACGGCGCTTACGCGCTTTGAAACTCGATTCATTCAAGAGTTATATCGATTATCTCGATAGTTCTCCCGCCGAAATGTCGCAATTTGTAAACGCGATGACTACCAATCTCACATCATTTTATCGCGAATCTCATCATTTCGAATATCTCAGTGACACCTATATTCCTCAATTGGCAAAAGATGGACAGCGCAGCTTGCGTATATGGTCGTCAGCCTGCTCTATTGGGGAAGAGCCCTATAGTATTGCCATTAGCTTACTTGAGGCTGGAATTGACCCAAGTGTTTGGGACATAAAGATTTATGCGACCGATATCGATACTGATGTGTTGGCGACAGCAAAAGCGGGTATTTATAACATTGATCGCGTCGACGGTTTATCACTGGCACGCAAGAAGCTAGGTTTTCTCCGTGGTAAAGGTGCCCATAGTGACAAAGTGATGGTAAAGCCTGAACTTAAAGCGATGATGGCTTTTGATTATTGTAATTTAATGGAAAATTGGCACATACAAGAAAAACTCGATGTGATTTTTTGCCGTAATGTGATGATTTATTTTGATAAAGAAACTCAGACGCGATTACTCAATCGCATGACGAGTTTGCTTAAACCCGGTGGCATGTTGTTTATTGGTCATTCTGAATCCCCTGCAAGGTCGATGAAAGACTACCAATTGCTCGGTAGAACAATGTATCAGAAGCGATAACTATGACCACACAGATAAAAGAAAATAAAGTGGCTGCGCCGATCCATTCGTTACCGCAATATCCAGAGTTTCGACACATACGTCAGTTTTGGATGCCAAAGCGGCAGCGGGTTGCGGTAAAGGTTGTGGCTGGTGATTACTATGTCACTGAGCAAGATGAAGTTATCTGCACTGTGCTTGGTTCCTGTGTATCAACCTGCATTCGCGATACCAAAACTGGCATTGGTGGGATCAATCATTTTTTATTACCAGACAGTGATTGTGACATTTTATCTTCGTCGAATCGTTACGGCGTTTTTGCCATGGAACAGTTAATTAACGCCATTATTAAATATGGTGGTCGTCGCGAAAACTTCGAAATTAAGATTGTTGGTGGTGGCAATATGATGGCAGGTGTTAATGATATTGGTCAGCGCAATATTGCATTTGTGAAGCAGTTTTTAGACACCGAAGGATTGGCGGTCAGCGCGATGGATGTCGGTGGTGTACAGGCGAGAAGAATTCAATATATCGCTAAAACAGGGCAGTTGATGGTACAAAAACTCAAGGAAGGCAGTAACGCCCGCACTATGGCGCTTGAGCTTGAAAGTCAACGCAGTATTCAAAAACAAACAGACGACGATGTTGAGTTGTTTGATTAGATAAGGCGAAAAATCGTGATTAGAGTGCTGATAGTTGATGATTCAAAACTGGTTAGAGAGATACTCAGTGAGGTTATCACTGGATTTTCTGATATAGAGGTTGTTGGCGCAGCCAAAGATGCTTATGAAGCCCGCGCGATGATCAAAGAGCTAGATCCCGACGTATTAACACTAGATGTTGAAATGCCGAAAATGGACGGTATTACATTCCTCAAAAATGTAATGCGCTTGCGGCCTATGCCGGTTGTGATGCTGTCGACCCTGACCCAAGAGGGCGCTGATACCACTTTAGATGCATTAGCCTGTGGCGCGGTGGATTTTATCTCAAAGCCACGTTCTAGTGAGTTACTTGATGATTTAACGGATTTTAGTGAAGAGTTGTATCAAAAAATCAAACTGGCGGCGAAGGTGAATGTCAAACAGCGCAACCCAGTAACATCAAGGGAAAAACTGACATCTTCGCTTAATCTTTTGAACATGAAACATCAAATTATTGCGTTAGGTGCCTCGACGGGGGGGACTGAAGCTTTACGGGATGTATTGTCGATGTTGCCAAGCAATTCACCAGCGGTAGTGGTTACACAACACATCCCCGCGAGTTTTAGCAGTAGATTTGCTGTTCGTCTCGGCGAATATTGCCAAATGAAGGTGCATGAAGCGAAGGATGGGCAGTTAATCGAGCCTGGCAATATTTATGTCGCTCCCGGCTCTCACCATCTAGTGATTGAACAAGTTAATAATCATTATCGCTGTCGTCTGGATGATTCAGCGCCGTGTAACCGCCATAAGCCGTCTGTGGACATCATGTTTGAATCGCTTAGCCAGTTACCCACAGTAAACATTTATGCAGCACTGCTTACGGGCATGGGCAGCGATGGCGCGCAGGGCCTAAAAGCGCTTAAGGACAGTGGGCACTATACGGCTATTCAAAATAAGGCAACGAGCATGATCTGGGGCATGCCCGGTGCCGCATTTTTAATTGACGCTCACTGTAACGACTTACCACTGGCAGATATCGCGCCGACCTTATTAACCAAGGTGAGTGAACAGCTTAAACCGAATAAAATAAAGGGAGTAGCTGATGAATCGACATAGTAGATACATACTCATTGGTCAGATATTACTCATAGCCGCTATTGCGGGCTCAATTCTCATCGCTTGGCCGATATGGATTTCACTCGGCCTATGCCTAGTAATTGTGGGGCTGAGCGTTATCCAGTATCAGCAATTTCAAGCACAATTGAGCGAGGCTCGAGACAGTCATCCGATTAATGCTAATATTCCGAAGAAACAAAGAAGCCGCAGTAAAAGACGTGATGTTGACAATAAGTTAAGTGAAATGTTTGGGGAATTGGAACAAACATTTTCATGTGAGCGCCAAGTTATTGGTAACGAAATAACACGAACTTCCGGATTATTGAGTGAAGCCGTTGTCGGAATGAGTGACTCTTTTCACAACATGAAAGCCATTAGTGACCGCCAGCACCAGTTATTATCATCACTCGTTCATCAAAAATCAGAATCAGAAGAAGGTGAAGAAGAGCCGTTGGAAATTACCAGTCGAGATCCGAACGAATTATCGATGCACGAATTTTTAGATGAGTCTTCAAGGTTGACCAATGAGTTCGTCCAAGTTGTAGTAAATAATTCAAAACAAAGCTTAAAAACCTTAAGTCATATTGACAACATGGTGGAGCAAGTAGATAGTATTTTCAGCTTGTTACACAATGTTGAGGGATTGGCAAACCGAACGAATTTATTAGCGCTAAACGCAAGTATTGAAGCGGCGCGTGCTGGTGAAGTCGGCAGAGGTTTTGCCGTGGTGGCCGATGAAGTTAGATCCTTGTCGATTAGTTCTTCTGAGCTCAACGAACAAATTCGCGGTAAAATCAGTGGCGCTAAGATAACTATTGAGTCGCTGCGCAGTGGCGTAGAAGAAATGGCTTCGGCTGATATGTCGCAAACTTTTGAAACCCAATCAAAAATTAACGAAATGACTGGAAAAATGGGACTGATTAGCCGTAACATGGAAGAAAGTATTGTCGAGCTAACTGCAATGAGCGACGAAATGGACGTTGCCGTTGGTAATGCGGTGAGATCCTTGCAGTTTGAAGACATGACTTCGCAGGCGTTGGCGTCGATATCAACCAACATCGAGCAGTTCGACGCATTGAGTCAAGAGCTTCACGATGTTGGTAATAGCCAATCATCGATATATGAAAAAGTCGATAAAATAAATGCTGTTTGTCAAACAGTGAGAAAACATACCACCAGTATTGGTGAACACCGTACCGTGTCACAAGAGACCATGGACGAAGGTGAAATCGAGTTGTTTTAGCAACTAATATTAAATTTTAGGAGTAATTATGCCAATTGTTAGTTCAACATCTTCTAATAGTAAAGATGTATTGATTACGGTATCGGATCGTTTTGATTTTTCACAATACAAACTATTTAGAGAAAGTTATTGTGAATGTAACACCCCTGGCACAGAGTTTAGATTAGATTTAAGTAACGCCAATTATATGGACTCATCGGCGCTAGGTATGCTGTTGTTGCTAAAAGAACACGCTGACAAAATTAAGGGCAAGATTATTATTGAACGTCCAAACGATTCAATTAATAAGGTGTTAGAAATTGCTCAATTCCATCATTTAATGGAAATTGTTCGCTAAGCGAACCCAATGATGCTCGCTCAAAACAGGGACGTCTTGATTATTGACTCTAATCAAGACAACGTTGAACGCCTATCGCAGATCATTGGCGAGGAAGGTTTTCACGTATCGACAGCGCAAAATGGTATGCAAGGCTTGGTAAAATTCTACCAACATAAGCCTGACTTAGTACTCATTGATTTTCATGCAGAAGGTATGAGTGCTATCGAAACTTGCCGACAAATCAAGGCGCTGGCGAGTAATGTGTTTGTACCTGTTTTGATGATTTCGACCTACCTCAATGACGAACAAATCAGTACCTGTGTCGAAGCCGGAGCTGATGATATTGTTTTTCGTCCTTTCTCATTGGCGATTTTTAGATCGAAAATCTATGCAATGTTTCGCATTGCTAGTCTCTACAGTAAGCTATATACCCTAACCGCTGAGCGGCAAAATGACGAAGAGCTCGCAGAGCAGCTCTTTAGTACTGTGGTGGAAAAGGGCAATGTGGCCCAAGAGCACATAAATATTTTTAAACGCTCAGCAGAAACCTTTAGCGGTGATGTGCAGTTAACAGCGCTTTGCCCCAATGGTGATATTAATGTATTACTGGGTGACTTTACTGGTCATGGTTTGAGTTCGGCAATTGGTGCAATACCCTTGGCCGATACATTTCGGGCGATGACTGATAAAGGTTATTCGCCGATAGAAATTATCAAACAAATTAACCGTAAAATGCATCAATTACTGCCAACACATATGTTTTTGGCAATGACTATGGTCAGCTTGTCGGTTAACGAACAAATTGCCTACATTTGGAATGCAGGCATGGAAGATTCGTTTATCTTCGATTCTAAAACAGGCGAACTTCGACAACGTATTGGTTCATTTCATCCACCGCTAGGCATTTCTGCCAATCTATTACTAGATATTCGCCCCGAAGTTATTCCCCTGACCAAAGACGATCGCATTATTCTTTACAGTGATGGTATTGTTGAAGCACGTAATGCCCAAGGTGATTTTTTCGGTGAGCAGCGTTTAATCGAGGCGACACAGCAGGGCTTTGTCGATAACGATGTCAAAGGCCATATCATTGCTGCGCTGGAAGTTTTTTGTGAAGATTTACCTCAAGATGATGATATTTCGTTAGTAGACATCAATTGTGATGTGTCTGTTTATCAAATGCTTAATCTACAAGCTGAAACAGATAAAGAGGCCATTTTAAATAGTGGTTATGAGGCGGAACAAGCCGGAAGTTGGTCTTGGCAAATGGCGTTAACGGGTGAAAAGCTTGCTACCGTAAATCCTATACCAATTATTATCAATCAAATTACCGAAATGGAAGGGCCTGGCGATCAATGGCATGGCCTCTATACCGTGTTAACAGAACTTTATGTCAACGCGCTAGATCATGGTGTGTTAGATCTCGATTCGAGTTTAAAGAGCTCTCCAGAGGGATTTGCCCAGTATTTTCAAAAGAAAGAAGAGCGCTTGGCTGATCTAGGCAAGGGTTATATTAAAATTAAGCTCGAATATACGGGGACAGAGCAAGGTGGAACGCTTGATATAATGATGATTGACTCTGGAACCGGCTTTGAATTTACCCCTTGGGTCGAAGAGCACGACGAAATAGAATTAGCTCAGAATGAATTTAGTGGTCGAGGTATCAAACTGGTTACTGAGTTATGTCAAAAGCTTAGTTACCATGAAGATGGCAGCGCTGTAAAAGCCATTTATACTTGGAATAAATAACCCTAATTCAGGTTACGTAGTCCGTTGCGACGCTGATTTTGATAAAAAAGACGTTAAATTGCCGCTTTTAATTCGTTGAGCTGACCTTCTGTGAGCAATTTATTGACGTCTAATAGCAAGACTAAACGCTCGTCAACTTCCACCAATCCTTCGATGTATTCGACGTCGATAAAGCCACCTACAGTCGGTTTTTCTCTTATCTCATTGTTGTCTACAGCATGTGTGTCAGAGACTGCATCTACCACTATACCTATCACACTTTGCTCTTCGCCAGAGGAAATATTGAGTAATATGACAACTGTAGTCGGTCCATAAGGAATGGGCTCGAGACCAAATTTTTCTCGTAAATCAATGATGGGAACAATGTTTCCTCGCAGATGCAGTACGCCTTTGACGTAATTAGCAATGCCTGGAATAGTTGTGATATTGCTCCATTCCCTGATCTCATTAACCATCAGTATATTAACGCCGAACTCTTCGTTATTTAGGGAAAAAGTGAGGATTTGCTCAGTATTAGACTGCATCCAGTTGCTGTGATTTGTATCCATATTCATACTGCGAGTTCCATAAAATTGTGACGGGTATACTTGCGAAAAGCATTAAATCTATTGAAGCACGAAATCGAGATAAATCTCAACATTTAGTATTGTTTTTATCAAAATTTTCTGTCTATTATATTAATTAAATCCTCCTCAAGGGGAGCTAAACCATGCTCAAGGAACTAGGCCACTAGTTTTGATAAGCGGTAAGTCGGTTGGTCAGTAATCGGCTCATTCAAAGAATGTGAGTCTCAAAGGAGAGAGAAATGGCAAAGCCAAAATCAGTTTTAGTTGTCGATGATAGTCGCTTAACCCGCATGATGATCGTTAAGATGATCAAAACTCACCACAGCGATTGGTCTATTAGCGAAGCAGCCACAGCAAAAGAAGCACTTGAGCGGGTAGATAGTGCATCTTTTGACTACATTTCCCTCGACCATAACATGCCTGATGGCACTGGTTACGATATTCTTCCTAAAATTAATGAATTACAGCCACATGCCCACATTGGGATTTTTACAGCCAATATTCAAGCTGTTGTCAAACAGCGATTCGAAGATTTAGGGGCGACGTTCTATGGTAAGCCGATTAATGAAGAAATGATCCTTAAGTTTACCGCGGATGGAGGCTTGTAATGACATCAGATATCTTTACCGAAGATTATTGCGATACGTTATGCGAACTGTTCAATATTGGTATGGGCAGGGCCGCAGTTTCATTTAGCGAAATGATGGGGGATGAGGTGTTACTCACCGTTCCTTCGTTAAAGGCGGTGGATTTTAACACGGCACTTGAGCTATTTCAGTGTATTTCTCCTGGCCATGTTAATGCCGTTGAGCAGTGTTTTGACGGTCAGTTCTCCGGTAACGCATTTTTGTTTTTTAATGATGAGTCAAGCTTGGAATTAGTGCGCAGTATTTTAGGCGAGGGCAATTGGGGAAGTGAACTTGGAGAGTTAGAGCAAGAAGCACTAAAAGAAGTGTCGAATATTATTCTAAATGCCTGTTTTGGCTGTATTGCCGATGTGCTCGAATGTGAGCTAACTAGCAGTGTACCTGAGTTAATTTCTGGCGATATTGGTGATGTATTTGATGTTGAGCGGATGCATATCGGCGAAGAGCCTATGGTCTTAACACTATCAATGTCATTTAGCTTGACTAGCAAAGAGGTTAAAGGACAGGTGAGCCTTATAATGGCAAGTGAGTCCATAAAACGCCTTATTACCGAACTAGAGCGGTTTTCGACGCTTTACGTATAAACTGGAGCTAACGGACTATGCAAAAGTTACTCTCGGATATTGTTTTTGATAACACTAACTGCGGACTGTTAGTGATAGATGGCTCTGGTTCTATTATCGATGTAAATCAATGGTTTGTTAAGCATTCTAAAAAAGATGAGTCGTCTCTCATTGGCACAAATTTATTTGATTGTTTTGAATTAAATAATGAAATTACAATAAAAAGGGCCATAGAACATGCAACATCCTATGGTATGTCATCTATTCTCTCTAGCGCATTGCATCCAAGGTTATTCCCGCTTTATACAAAATCTCATAAAAAAGACACGTTGATGGAGCAAACCTGTTATGTTAAATCCGTTAGTTTTGACAATCGACGTTATGCACTATTTCAAGTTCAAGATGTCACCGATTCGGTCAATCGCGAGAAATTGCTGCGCAATCGCACGCAAGAGTTATCTATCTTTTCACTCGCAGTGCGTCATAGTCCTAGTGCCGTAGTTATTACCGATGCCCTAGGCATTATTGAATACGTCAATCCGAAATTTTCTGAAATCACCGATTTTGAAAGTTATGACTGCATCGGTCGCCCTTATTTTAGTCTTGGTCGCTTGTCCTCAAATGAATCTATAGAAGAGAATATTTGGCGCATGCTTGAACAACATCGTGAATGGGTTGGCGAACGTTGTAATTTGAAGAAAGGCGGTGAAAAGTATTGGGCCAACGAGCATATTTATCCGTTGATAGATAGAAATAATGTAATTACCCATTATGTGGCCATGCAAGATGATGTGACTCAGTTTCGCAATATGTCACGAAAATTTAGTTATCAAGCGGCGCACGATTCTTTAACTGGCCTAATAAATCGACAAGAATTTGAAAGTATTTTACGTACAACGGTGGAGGATAATGAACAGGGGGATGAAACACATGTATTGTGTTTTATCGATATCGACCAATTCAAACTTATCAATGATACTTGTGGCCACGTAGCAGGCGACGAATTGCTTAGACAAATCTCAGTACTTTTTAATCGACATTGTGCATCAAGCGATACTTTAGCTCGTATTGGCGGAGATGAGTTCGCATTGTTACTTATCGCCACAGATGTCTCTCAAGCAAAGCTAATTTGTGAAATGCTCATTAAATTGGTAGAGGACTTTCGTTTTCGCTGGAATGAACACGTTTTTAAACTCGGTATTAGTATTGGTGTCACGGAAATCACACGACATCACAACAATTATGTTGAAGCACTAAAACAGGTAGATAGCGCATGTTATGCGGCAAAAGAAGCTGGGCGCAATCGCTATCATGTCTATCAAGAAGACGATAAGGTACTAGCACAGCGCAAGGACGATACTTATTGGGCTACTAAGATTAACGGTGCTTTAGAAAATGATCGCTTAGCATTGTTCGCCCAGCCAATAGTGCCATTGCAAACTCATGATAAAATTAGCTATGAAATTCTAGTGCGAATGATCGATGAGTCTGGCAACTTGATACCGCCGGGCTTATTTTTACCCGCCGCAGAGCGTTTTGATTTATCGCACCGCATTGATAAATGGGTTATTGACAATACCCTTGCATGGCTATGTCAGCATCACGATGACATTAATCACATTGACCATATTTCCATTAACCTTTCTGGCTTGTCACTTAGTAACGAAATGTTATTGCAACACATCATTAGCGCTATAAAAGCCAATAAGGTGGAAGCGTCAAAGTTATCATTTGAAATCACCGAAACCGCCGCCATTGCCAATTTGACGCACGCAAAGCTCTTTATTAGCGCGTTAAACGCTTACGGTTGTAAATTCGCACTCGATGATTTTGGTAGTGGCTTGTCGTCTTTTGCTTATTTGAAAAACCTAAAAGTCGATATGTTAAAGATTGATGGCATGTTTATTAAAGACATGCTCGAAGATCCTATTGACGAAGCGATGGTAAAATCGATTAACGACGTTGGCCAAGTAATGGGTATGGAAACTATTGCCGAGTTTGTTGAAAATGACGATATTCGCAAGCGATTAGAGGAAATGGGAATTAACTACGGCCAAGGTTATGGCTTAGGAAAGCCAGTTCCTATCGATGAAATAATTCATAGCACAGTGGAATTGGCTTAACACTTTCTGTTTAATTTCAGTTTTGTAAACGCCGTTATCTACGGCGTTTTTTCTTAGGTTTCTTCTTTTTCGTTTTCCCTTCAAGCGCCTCTTGCGCTAATTTTTCATCGACGATTATTTGCTCTGCTATTGCCATGTCTGGCGTTTCTAAACAAATCTTGCCGATGGTACCTGAGCGGAATTCATGTAATAAAATCTCACAGGTTTTATGCATATCGACTCTGCCTCCAGCACGCTTAAAACCGCGGGCATGGCCGATATCTTCGATGAGCTCCCAATCGGTATGCGGTAAATCACCAAGCTTATAACGCTCTTTGATCATCTCTGGATAGTCTTTAAGAAAATACTCCGCTGCATACGATGCAATGTCTTCATATTCAAACGCAGTGTCTTTAATTGCACCAGTAATAGCTAAACGATAGCCACTGTGCTCGTTGTGCACTTTCGGCCATAAGATCCCAGGCGTATCACATAGCACAATACCATTTTTAAGATTAATACGCTGTTGACGTTTAGTTACTGCAGGTTCATTACCCGTCTTAGCAATAACACGACCAGCAAGAATATTGATTATGGTCGACTTACCAACGTTAGGAATGCCCATAATCATCGCGCGAATGTCTTTGCCCATTTCATCGCGCTGTGGTACTAGTTTACGACACAAATCTAAAATTTTAGTCACTTGCGTTGGTTCATTAGCGGTAATCGCCAGCGAGGAAACACCTTGTTGGCTATTGAGATGTTCTTGCCATTGGTTAACTACTTCATCATTGGCCAAATCACATTTGTTGAGTACTTTAATTAATGGCTTATCACCGCGCAATTCATTGGCAAATGGATTTTCGCTTGAATAAGGAATGCGCGCGTCCACTACCTCGATGATAATATCGATTTGCCCCATGACTTCCATCATTTCTTTACGGGCTTTGTGCATGTGGCCGGGGAACCATTGAATTGACATATTAAGACTCTGTGCATAAAAAAAAGCAATTGTAGCTCGAAGATAGACTTTTGATAAGTGACTGACTATACAAATAAACAAAATTTCGCCGATAGCTATATTTGTTAAAATCGTATGAGAGACGTAATATGGCGCTTTTAAACTTGTTGTGATGGTTTTTAGTGCTAACTCGTTATCAAGCTGCTGTTAAAGCAGAGCAACTCACATTCGATGCAATTCAACTTGCTGCCATAACGGCGTTGGATGAACGACAAAAATCACTCGCTTGTAGAGATCCCATTAACGGGCTTTATTTATACGGTCGAGTCGGTCGCGGTAAAACCATGGTGATGGATATGTTTTTCGACACCTTGCCATCAAAGCGCAAACTGCGCTTACATTTTCATCATTTCATGGCGCAGCTGCACCACAAACTCAATCAACTGCAAGGTCAAGTCAATCCGCTTGAGCAAGTTGCTGATGATTTAGCAGCGCAGTTTGATGTGATATGTTTCGACGAGTTTTTCGTCGCTGATATTGCCGACGCGATGTTACTCGGTGGTGTGTTTTCTGCCTTACACCAACGCAATATTATGATTATTGCTACCTCTAATACTGTGCCTGATAAGTTGTATGAAGGCGGTTTGGCGCGAGATAGATTTTTGCCTGCGATTGCGCTTATCAAACAACATTTAGAAATTTTTTCCCTCGATGGTGAGCTAGATTATCGCACCCAACAAACTGCAACTAATTCGGTCTATTTTGAAAACGACAGCCATGGCTTTAGCGCGTATTGCTACAGCTTAGAGTTGGAAAAAACTAACCATAGCGTAAATATTTACGGTCGCGATTTGTCAGTGATTGGTGAGAGCGCTAAGACCATTTGGTTTGATTTTATGGCGCTTTGTGATGGGCCGCGTAGCCAGAACGATTATATGAAATTGGCCGATAGCTATGACGTAATTGTGCTTAGTGATGTATTGCAAATGGGCGGCGTGATTGAGGAAGTGACTGTTGCCAAGGGCATTGAAGATGGCGATACCAATTATAAACTAACGCCTGCTGCGGCGGTGCAAATTGGTTATCTAGATGACTGTGCACGGCGTTTTATTGCGTTAGTTGATGAGTTTTATGATCGCAATAAATTATTGGTTATTGACGCGCCTTGCGCAATTGGTGCGCTTTATCGCGGCGGACGCGTGACCAAGGCATTTGAGCGAACCGTAAGTCGGCTCACTCAAATGCAAAGTCAGGCCTATCAGGACAAAGTCGGCCAACTCAACAACACGATATTTACGCTAGAGTAATAACAATTGCTGCCAGTCAAAAATTCTCAGAGGCGCCATCAACCAATTTATTTAGGCTAAAGCAATGAAGTTGCCCGCCAAATAAGCGCCATAGTATCCGACTGTATAAGCTATCAATAGGTATAAACTCATGCGTAGGTAGCTCATAAAGGTGAGCTCCTTCACCTTACTCATGGCGATAATACCTGCTGCTGAGCCGATGATTAGCATTGAGCCGCCAACGCCCGTTGCATAAGTAAATGCTAGCCATTGACGCGCATTCATAGCAATGTCGGCTTTGAGTAAGGCTGCGGTTAATGGCACATTGTCAATTAGCGCCGACATGATGCCCATTATGTAGTTTGCGTACGTTGGGGCGAGGTATTGATATAAGTCGGTGAATTTCGCTAACACACCAATCTCTTTTAACGCGCCAACCAGCAGCAATACACCGACAAAGAACAACAAGGTGTCATATTCAATTTCGCGAATGTAATCGATAATTTTGCGATTAACGTCTTTCTTACGCATCAAAAATTGCGCCACTAAGAACATCAGTGACAGGCCGAATAAAAAGGTAAGCACCGGCGGTACGCGATAGAGAGCGCTCAATAGCAAGGTACCGATAATGGTGCTTAGGAAAATGGTGGCGATGGTAATGTCCGTCTTCTCAATGGCTTTATTGGCAACTTTCTCAAAGGTCAGCGTGCCGTTCATACCAATAGAGAGCATTGAGGCAAGTACCATCACACTTACCGCTGCAGGAATGATTAATAGTAAAAGGTTGGCGATAGACACCTTGCCAGCGAGGAAGATCATTAAAGTCGTCACATCGCCAGTGATTAAGGATACGCCGCCAGAGTTTACTGCAAAGACGATAAGGGTCGCGTATTTTATGCGTTTTTTAGCATCGAGTTTGAGAGACATAATGACGGCAAGCGAAATTAAGGTCGCAGTGATATTGTCGGAAATCGATGAGAAGATAAATGCGAAGATTCCCACTAGAAACATCAGTTTACGTTCGCTAATTTGCGTTGGCATAATCCGGTGAACAAGGTTCTGAATAAAGCCTTTAGAGTTTAAGTAGGCAACAAACGTCATGGCGGCCATTAAGAATAACCACAAAGTGGCAATCTCTAAAATGTTGTGATCGAGTTTGTGCTGTAAGGCTTCACTTGAATATCCGCCAAGGGGCGTAACAAAAATAATTATCCAACACAGCGTTCCAAAAAACAGCGTTGTTTTAGCTTTATTGACATGAATAATGTCTTCGATAACGATGAGGACAAAGGCGAGGGCGATAAGTGCGAGAATAACACCGGAAACCATGGGCAAATCTACCTTAAAAATAGCGTTTAGTGAGTATCTAAAAACGCGCGCAGTATACTCCTCAAAATTTGCGTGAACAATCCCATGATTATAAATAATTTATATACTTATCATTATGTTACTTTATTTTTACAACTGTCTATTTTTTGTAACCTACGCCCTCATACGCAAAGACTAATTCAATGGGACATTAGTCGATTAGACCAATAGCGTAAACAATTCGGCAACGAAATTTAGACCTTAGTATATTCAGTTACAATTTATCAATTAAATAATGGTGTTAACTCCTTATAATCATTAGCTTTTAAAGACACGGAACCTAGTCAACGTGTTAACGATATTTAAGGAATGAAAATGAAAGCGCTTGTCGTGTTAGCTGGATGTTTGTTATTGATTGGTTGTGGCGGTGGGAGCTCTAAAACTGAGCAACCTGATACTCCGATAAAAGTTGAAAATCGTCCACCTGTGGTTGAAGTTATCACAGATATAACTATTGCCAGTGGTGCTACATATCAACCTAGCCCTGTAGTAAGTGACCCTGATGGCGATAGTGTTACCTTCGCTTGGTTAGCCAATAATGACGGGATCACTGTTGATGACTCATCCACCAAATCTCCGGTATTTACTTTTCCTATTCGCGAAACTGAAGAAAGTTATATGCTTACGTTGAAGGTTGATGACACAAAAGGTGGTGTTGTTGAAAAACAGGTAGCAGTTAATGTTAGAGCAAATGTAATAGTTTCATCGTCGCCTGTCATTGGTGACATTCCTAAGCAGACAGTTGAGAGCAAACAAACCATTATTCTCAAACCTCAGGTCAGTGATTTGGATGGCGACATTGAAAGCTATCATTGGACTTCGTCTGACGCTGACGTGACATTTTCTGATGAAAATATATTATCACCTACTATCTCATTCCCAGAAACCGATAGTGTTAAAGAAATTACTTTATATTTATCGGTAGTCGATAGCAAAGGAAACGAAACTAACGCCGATGTGGCAATCGAATTATCACCTAAATCAGTAAGAGAGTTACCAGCTTTACCGGCCATCACAATTACTGACAGTGCAGCAGGAAGTGTCGGGGACGTTATCGACGTTGAAGCTAAAATTATTACGACTGAAACATTAATTTCGGGTAAGTGGACCTTTGATGAGCAAGATTATGCTATTGCGCAATTTGAGGAAATTGGCAACAATCAATATAGCGTGAAACTGTCTTTGAGCCTGCCAGATGTTAGTCAATTTTCGAAACTCCCGCTATCAATTCAAGTAACTACAGAAAGTGAGCAGCAAAGCACTAGTGACACCATTGTTTTAGTCTCGCCAGTAATAGCACCATCGTTAAAAATAACACTAGATGAATCAATCTCAATTGATGAGCTTGCGAGTAAAACTGTTGAGACGCAAATCGATAATTCCCATCCCATTGAGAAGATTGTTTGGCAATGGCTCGATGATACCGAGATGACGCTTAATGACGACGCTATCGCGCAGCCTACGATCAGTACGCCACAAGTTAATCGCGATGAACAGGCGCGCTTACAAATTACTGTGCATATGAAAGGGCTTGTAGAGACTGCTCAGGTTGTTGTGTCAGTTAAAAACAGTATTAATCAGTCACCGATAGTACTAAAGCAAAGCAGACTTGTTGCTGCACGTGGTCAAGAAGTGCGTTTTTCGATAGAAAGTGACGACATGGCGCAGATAAAATCTGCAACATGGAAGGTTAATGGCGCCGATGTAGACCACGCAGGTACAGATAAATCAGCCTTAAACCTTACTATTGACGACATCGAAGCGAGTAGTATTACATCAGTCGCCTATACAGCAATACTGCAAGACGACTCGACTGTAATCAAAACCGCTAATTTGTCGATTTTGAATGACGCCGCTGTCCGAGCCGCAATTCAGATTAATCTGCCACCACAGCAACCGATAATTAAAAATGACATGCCTTATTTTATGCGCATGGTCGTTGTTGACCAATTTGGATTAATCGATTCGGTGGAAGTAACTCAGCCATTTACTGTTAATACGTTTTCGCCAATCGAGATTAAGAGTGCTGCTAACTTGATTCAATTGTCTTTACTTACCAATACGATTGAATTCGATCATATTGATTTCTTGAATCTAAGACTGAGTATTGGCGATGTTGTGATTGACCAACCGCTGCAATTGACGATGGAAGCCGATCAATAATAATGATGTACACGTTGTATTGACACCTATTGACAATGCATTAGGCTAGCAAAAAATCGTTTTTTTTATGCAAGGATTACTATGAAATACTCTCCGTTAGGTGACAGCGGGTTATCGGTGTCTCGTGTTTGTTTAGGTAGCATGACATGGGGGCTGCAAAACAACCAATCAGATGCCGATCAGCAGATTGACTATGCATTGTCCAAGGGCGTTAACTTTATTGATACGGCTGAAATGTATGCCGTACCACCATCGGCTGATACCTATGGTAAAACAGAAGCCATTATTGGTGACTGGCTATCGCGTAATAAGGACAAACGTGAAGACATAGTGCTGGCAACTAAAATTGCTGGGCCGGGCTTTTCTTATATTCGCGATAATGCACCTATCACTGGTGATAACGTGATTAAAGCAGTAGATGGTTCACTTCAGCGATTGCAAACCGATTACATCGATTTGTATCAGCTTCACTGGCCAAATCGTTCGACACCGCATTTTGGTAATCATTGGCCAAACGGCATGTCGCAACTGAGGGAAGCGTCAAAGCAACACATTGAAAATAAATTAGATATTCTTGAAGGGTTAGCTAAATGTGTTGCTGCTGGTAAAATTCGTCATTGCGGATTATCTGACGATACACCTTGGGGCATTAGCCAATATTTGCGTCTTAGTGAGCAACATAATCTGCCGAAAATGGTGTCGATTCAAAACGAATTTAGTTTACTGCATGCTAAAGATTGGCCTTATCTTATTGAGCAGTGCGCAAATGAGAATATTGCCTATTTGCCTTGGTCGCCGTTAGCGACTGGCGCACTTGCTGGAAAATACCTTAACGGTGCAAGACCGCAGGGCAGTCGCTGGACGTTGATTCAGCGTAATGGCCTATTTAGAGATACGCCGCAAAGCCAACAAGCCGTCGCTGCCTATGTTGATGTGGCGGAAAGTCATGGCATTTCACCTGTTAAACTGGCGCTTGGATGGTGTGATCAGGTTGATGGCGTAACATCCAGTATTATTGGTGCCACGTCAATGGCGCAGTTGCGAGAAGATATCGATGCCTTTGCTGAGCCTTTACCGGCTGAAGTATTGTCAGATATTAGCGAGGTCTTTAAGCGTTATCCAGCGCCATTCTAAAATGCCTAATAATACTTTGTGCAATCGCCGCTGGATCTTCTAGTGGTGACATATGACCGCATTGCTCGATAATCTCAAGTGAGACATTGGGTTGTTTAATCGCCACGCTGAGCTTATCGATGGCTACTAACGCGTCATTTTCACCAATCACAAAGTGGGTTGAAAAGGGTGCTTGATTAATTGCAGGCATCAGGTTCTCTCGATGAGAGGTGTATTGCATTTGATTCACTAAGGTTTTCTCGCCGCATTCCTTATCCATCAAGTTAATCGTATCGATGATGTTTTGTTTGTGATGATTACTAGGTGCCAATAGCCCATGAATTCGCGATAATGGCAAACCCCGATAGCCGTTTTTACGAATGAAGTCTAAGGTAAATTGCCGAGTCGCTAATTCCTTGTTAGGTAGCGGATGCGGATGGTTAGCAATAACCATCAAGCGCGAAATACTCTCTGGATATTGCGTTGCGTATAGCGCGCTGAGGTAGCCACCGAGTGAAAAGCCAATTAGGTTTATTGGCTGTGTCGGCAGTTGTTGATGCAGCGCTTTTACAATCGCTAGGGGAGAATTTGCATCAGGAATTGTTAATGCAATTGGTGAGAAATAAGCGGGCAGTAACTCAAATACCTGCTGCCACAAACGATCATTACATTGTGTGCCAGGCAGAAAATATAGCGGTATTTGAGTCATCCAGTTCTCACAAATTAAAACAATCTTTAGATTGAGCAGCTACCACCGTTTTTAGCAAAGTATTGCTGGTGGTATTCTTCAGCCTTAAAGAATGTTGATGCTGGTGTCACTTCAGTAACAATCTTTTTATCGCCGAAACGTTTTTCTTCAGTTAATCGCGCAATGGTTTCATTAGCTAATTGCTGCTGCGTTGCATCGTGATAGAACACGGCGCTGCGATATTGTGTACCCACGTCAACACCTTGGCGGTTTAATTCTGTTGGGTTGTGGTTTTCAAAAAAGATGTTCAGCAGCTGTTGGTAACTGATTTTACTCTCGTCAAAGGTCACCTCAACAACTTCCGCATGACCTGTAGTTCCTGTGCACACTTCTTTGTAAGTCGGGTTTTCTTTATCACCACCTTCATAGCCAGAAAATGCTTCAATCACGCCGTCTTGCTCACGAAATAATGCTTCAACGCCCCAAAAACAGCCGCCGCCAAAAGTTGCAGTTTGCATAGTATTACTCTCAAATTTGTTTCTACGTTTAGATGGCTAGAAGTCTATAGTTAAAAATCTTCGCCGTAAAGTGAAAATTTATTTTCACTCACAAGACAGGAATTGCAGGAGAAATATTTCATGCACGGTTATAATAGCGCGCACTTGCGACTAGATTGGATTTTATATGACTCAGGTTAAGGCGTTCTCTGGAAAAATATCTCACGCTTATGGACTAACAACTGCCATTGATAAGCAGCTTATTACTGACGACATAATCATCAATGAGTATGGCATTGCCGGCGATGAATCAGCGGATCCTAAACATCACGGTGGGCTCGAACGAGCACTGCATCATTATCCACGCGAGCATTACGACTTTTGGCAATCCCATTATCAAGCACTCGGTATTGAACGTGATTGGTGTCCATCGAGCATGGGAGAAAATATCTCTACCTTAGGCTTAGACGAGAATAACGTTTGTATCGGTGATAGGTTTCAATGGGGCGAGGTGATATTAGAAGTCAGTCAGCCGCGTTCACCGTGTTTTAAGCTTAACAAACGTTGGGACATCGAAAAGTTTTCACTTCATATGCAACAGACTAATAAATGTGGCTGGCTGTATCGCGTTATTACACCTGGCGTAGTAACAAGTGATAGTGGAATTGTGCGTATTAGCCAGACTTCGTGTTCAATGACTGTCGCACAAGTATGTGATATTTATTTTGGCGACCCTCTAAACAAAAACGCGTTAACTCAATTACTCGATATCCCGTTATCAAATTCGTGGCGCAGCAGTATTGAAAAAAGATTGGCTAGCAATGAATTAGAGAATTGGAATTTTCGATTATTTGGCCATCCATAAACCGCTACTTTATAAGCTATCTAAGGTATAAATTGATTTAACAACGGTTTGCCTTATTTAGTGTGCGTGATTTAACTAATGCTTTTTACTTGTATATTTTTCGCTGGTAGTATCAAACAATTAGGAACGCGCCATCTATTTTTCTTTGAGGGGTAATCTCAACGACATGACGTCATTCAATGCAAATTCAATTGCTTATGATGAGCTGATAAAAGAATTAAGGAGCAGATTATCTTTTATTAGTCTCAATGAATTGGTGTATACCTATGAAATCATTTCTTATATGACTTCAGAAAGTAACTGTGCAAGTAATATTCAGACTATCGACGATCATATTACGCCGAGTAATGCGACTCGTAAGTTAGATATTATTGTTGCAACCATGAAGTTCATTTCACGCATTGAATCTAACGTCAATTTCTTGCGCTTGTTAATAGAGCGTGGGACCAACCTTATTTATAAAAACAAAGCCGCTATTGAATACGAGAGCTATCGTGATTTGCTTACCGATACCTATAATTTTAACCATTTAAAGCGCATCGAACGGCAGTTGTCGAAAGAGGATTTTGTGGTTTATTTCTTTGATCTTAACGGCTTAAAGAAAGTTAACGATCAAAAAGGCCATGAATACGGAAACTTGTATATTAAGACATTTGCCAAAGCGTTAACCGATAGCGTTCGATTAAATGATATTGTTTGTCGTTATGGCGGCGATGAATTTATTGTTATTGTATTTCGATATGAAACTGATCTAACGACGATTATTGAGCGTATTAGCAATCACTTAACTGATACTCAAATCACTTTTAGTGTTGGTTGGGCGAAAAATACTCATCGTAATCTTTTCAAAGCAATTAAAGAAGCAGATCAACATATGTATATTGATAAGTTTGAGCAAAGGAGTGCACAAAGTGAAGGCGATAATTTACAAAAGTAAGGCATTACTGTCGGATATTGATTTAAACGAATTACTGCGAAAAGCAAGAATTCACAATAGCCAACACCAAATTACTGGGATCTTAGTAACTGTTATTGATGGCTTTTATCAATACATAGAAGGCCCAGAAGATTATATCGATAGTCTATATCACAGGATCGTCATGGACGAACGCCATCACGATGTAACTAAGATCTATGAGCATCCACTAACACATCGCAGGTTCCACAATTGGAGTATGGGATATCTTAATCTCATTCATGTTGATGATTTAGCTCAGATAGAGAATCACGAAAATACCGTCGAGGAATTTCAGGCGCTTATTGAGCGAATCATGCCGCTCGAGCTAGATGAGTCCTTGCAGCTTCAGACGACATAATGTCAAAGAGATAAAAATAATTTAAAAAAACTGAAATTTTAGTTTAAGACCTCAGGTCTGTGGTGGTGCAATATTAATATTAGGATCCACCATGAAAAAATTATTACTAATCTGCTCTTTATTCTTATCTACATCAGCATTTGCTGGTGGCGTGATGCAATTCACCGAAGACGGCTTTAAACAACTCCAACAAGAAAATGCCGCAATCCTCGTTGATGTATACGCTACTTGGTGCCCAACCTGTCGCAAGCAAGGCAAGGTAATTAAAGAATATTTTAAGCAAAACCCAGACAGTGAGTTAACAGTTTTAAAAGTTGATTACGACAAGCAGAAAGAGTGGGTGAAGTACTTCAAAGCCTTTCGTCAAAGCACGCTAATTCGCTACCAAGGTGAAAAAGAAATTGGCCGTTCTATCGCCGAAACTAATGAGCGTAAACTATTTAATTTATTTTCAATGAAAGCACCGTCGACGACAAGTAAATAGTTAGAGACGATATCGATGGAATTATCAGCGTTTTTCTTTAGTTTTATTGCAGGTGTGCTAAGTACGTTATCACCCTGCGTATTACCTATTTTGCCAATTATTATTTCTAGTGCGCTGCAGCAAAGTAAAAATGGTCTATTGGCGCTTATCTTAGGGATTTCTTTATCATTTGCCGTAACTGGTAGCCTAATTAGCGCGGCAGCTATTGCGTGGGATTTTGATATTACGATTATCAAAACTATTAGCGCTTCATTGCTGCTGACATTTGGCTTGATTATATTGATTGATCCGCTTAATCAAAAGTTTAGCCAAGTTGCATCGCAACTGATGAGTCGAGGCAATAACAAAGTAGCGACCTATGAAGCAAGCGGCGTTAGTGGTCAGTTTATACTTGGTGCATTGCTGGGCTTTGTATGGACACCTTGCGTTGGCCCGACATTAGGCGCAGCTATCTCACTAGCTATTCAAGGCGATAGCCTGCCAATGGTATTTGCCGTGATGCTGATTTTTGGCGCTGGTGCGGGTGTCCCTTTACTCGCGCTGGGCGCGGTGTCAGGCAAAGTGATAAATCGCGATAAGCTCAATAAGCATGTGAATGTTACTAAGAAATTACTTGGTGCTTTCTTGGTGTTAATCGCTTTAACGATTTTATTTGGCTATGACCGTCAGCTCGAGACCTTCTTAGTGGAGTTGATGCCAGACTGGCTTACTGATCTAACGACGTCTATCTAACTAGTAGCGACGCAAATTACAAAGCGACATTTGCCTTTGGCGGGTGTCGTTTTTTATTATCCGACATCATTAATTTTCTCTCCGACAACTTCATACCTGAACGCTTGATAAATTTGTTGTGATTCCCTACGCTTAGTGTTTGAAATGATGATATTGCATTGAGGTAGATATGGATTTAACCAAATTTTCATTTAAAAATTTATTACTTTCATTTAAAAAGTTAATAATTAATATTGTGAGCTGTTGCGTATTAATTCTCACTTTGGTGTGGGTTTATGGTGACGGAAATACAGGCTATGAGATAGGTCGATTTCTTCACAATCAACTTCACGATTGTTAATCAAAGTAGATTCTCTTTATTAAAGCGACATTTGTATATAGCAGATGTCGCTTTTTTATTAATCTTGCCATGGGTTTACCAGACTAATTTCGATATAATGACGCAGTTTTCATCTATATTTTTGGAGTTTCTGTGTCACATCCCTACCAACAACAAGACTTTTTATCTTTTACTCGCGCCAACGAATGGGGCAGTGATCAGACTCAAGATTTCACATTAGGCAATGGTACTAGAGTACAAGTATGGGACAGTGGCGTAATCGTTTTTGAGCCACAAAACGCAGGTGACAAAGATATCATCTTATCGAGTGGTGTTCACGGCAATGAAACCGGTCCAATTGAGATTTGTAGGGACTATGTACAGGCCATTTTAGATGAAGAGATTAGTGTGGCGCATCGCGTGATGTTCTTATTTGGTAACCCAGCGTCGATGAACATTGGCGAGCGTTTTGTGGAAGAAAACATGAATCGCTTGTTTAGCGGCGCCCATTCTAAAGAACCTGGACTTATCAATCGCGAGCGTATTCGCGCTAAAAAATTAGAGCAATACGTTGATGATTTTTATCGCGTAAATGACGATAAAGAGCGCATTCATTACGATCTGCACACCGCTATTCGCGGCTCTAAAAACGAAAAATTTGCGGTTTATCCGTTCCTACATGGTAAAGAGTACAGCAAAGAGCAACTACAAATTATGCTTGCGTGTGATGTGAATACTATTCTGTTATCAAATGGGCCTACAACCACCTTTAGCTATTTTTCATCCAATCAATACGGCGCACATGCCTTTACTGTTGAGCTTGGTAAAGTTCGCCCATTTGGCGAAAACGATATGACTCGCTTTATTGGTGTGCGTGAAACTCTTAAAGCGATGATTACGGGGAATGATATGGCACTAGCGCCATATAATGAAGCCGATCTTAATTTGTTTAAGGTTAATCGTGCTATCGATAAACACGATGATAGTTTCCAATTTTACTTTGCCAATGATGTTGTTAACTTCACCAGTTTTCCACTGGGTTTTAAATTGGCGTCAGAAGGTGACATCGATTATAAGATTGAAGCAGAAGGGGAAGCCATTGTCTTTCCAAATGCCAAGGTTGCCAACGGTAATCGCGCGGTATTAATGGTGGTGCCTACAACATTACCATAAAATATCTCACTGATTTTTAGAATATTTGAAAGGGGCTGTAATGATAGATTTACAGTTCCTTTTTTTTTGAAGAATAAAATCTGATTCATATTTGACCACCTTGTATTGTCAGCGAGTTGACGCATAGGTAAAGTAAATGCCACATAAAATTTATTCATTGGCATCATCTTTTTCGATGAACTTTGACGTTAACGTCTAGTTAACTCAAATACTACTAGAAGCAGTTGTGCCTACCGTGAAACACTAAGAAAGTCGTTATTGAGAGCACTTTGGAGCAGTCAGTAATCGGCAACAATAAAGGAACATCATGAATAGACCTGATAGCAAAGTGGTGAATGCAATTCATCAAGCATCGTTTATTAGAGGCGATGCTTTGGAGATACCAACGCTGCAAGTGTTAGATGCCCAAGGCGATGTTATTGACGGCGCGCAAATGCCTGATATCGACGAAGCGCTCGCGCATAAAATTTACGACACCCTTGCATTTATCCGCGTATTTGACGAGCGTATGGTAGCATCACAGCGCCAAGGCCGTATTTCGTTTTACATGACCTGTAAAGGCGAAGAAGCCGCAATCACTGGCAGCGCTGCTGCACTATCAGATGATGACATGATTATGGCGCAATACCGCGAGCAAGCAGCATTGCGTTTTCGCGGTTTCTCAACGCCTAACTTTATGAACCAGTTGTTTTCAAATGCGAAAGATTTAGGTAAAGGTCGTCAAATGCCAATTCACTATGGCTCTAACGAACTTAACTACATGACGATTTCATCGCCGTTAGCCACCCAAATTCCACAAGCTGCTGGTTATGCTTACGGCCAGAAAATGGCAGGTAAAGACGCGCTTACCATTTGTTATTTTGGTGAAGGTGCAGCCTCAGAAGGTGATTTTCACGCCGGTTTAAATATGGCAGCTGTGCTTAAATGTCCAACCGTTTTCTTCTGTCGTAACAATGGCTACGCCATTTCAACAGGTACTGACGAGCAATATGCTGGCGATGGTATTGCGCCGCGTGGTGTTGGCTACGGCATTGAGACGATTCGCGTTGATGGCAATGATTTACTTGCTGTCTTACTCGCGACGCAAACAGCCCGTGCTTATGCGCTTGAGCACAATAAGCCAGTGCTTATTGAAGCAATGAGTTATCGCCTAGGTGCCCATTCTACCTCTGATGATCCAAGTGGCTATCGCTCAAAAGAAGAAGAAGAGTTGTGGGCACAAATTGACGGCGTTTTGCGTTTCAAAACTTGGATGATTAACCAAGGTTGGTGGGATGAGGACAAAGACGCTGCGCTCTATGAAAAGTATCGCACCGAAGTATTAAGCGAGCTTAAGATTTCAGAAAAAATCGGCGCGCCAGCATTAGAAGAATTAGTGACTGACGTTTATCACGACGTGCCAAAGCACCTGCAAGATCAGCTAACCGAATTAAAATCTCACATTGCTAAATATCCAGACGCTTATCCAAGCGCGAAAGGGGAGTCTCACTAATGGCGCAAATGAATTTATTACACGCAATTAACAGTGCGCTTGATCATGCGATGGAAAAAGACGAGCGCGTGATGTGCTTCGGTGAAGATGTCGGCCATTTTGGCGGCGTATTTCGCGCTACTAGTGGTTTGCAAGAGAAATACGGCAAGGCACGTTGTTTTAATACGCCATTAGTTGAGCAAGGTATTTTAGGGTTTGCCAATGGCCTAGCAGCCCAAGGCAGTGTACCTATCTGTGAAATCCAATTTGCCGATTACATTTTTCCGGCCTTTGATCAAATTGTGAATGAAACGGCGAAATTCCGTTACCGCTCTGGTAATGAGTTTAACGTTGGCTCATTAGTTATCCGCACGCCTTATGGTGGTGGTATTGCTGGTGGTTTGTACCACTCGCAGTCGCCGGAAGCATATTTTACAGGTACACCTGGGATTAAAGTGGTTGTGCCGCGTAATCCGTATCAAGCAAAAGGATTATTAACCGCGTGTATTAACGACAAAGATCCCGTGATTTTCTTCGAGCCAAAACGTCTTTATCGTGCATCTGTTGGTGAAGTACCAGAAGAGAGCTATGAAATTGAGTTAGGTAAAGCTGAGGTCGTCACAGAGGGTAAGGACGTGACTTTATTAGGTTGGGGCGCGCAAATGGAAATTATCGAGCAGGCAGCGCAAATGGCAGGCGAGCAAGGTATTTCTTGTGAAGTGATTGATCTGCGCACCCTAGCACCTTGGGATGTTGATACTGTTGCAAAATCTGTGACCAAAACAGGTCGTCTGATTATTAGCCATGAAGCGCCAATTACTGGCGGTTTTGCCGGTGAGATTTCAGCAACTATTAGTGATGTTTGTTTCTTACATCTTGAATCACCAATTGCCCGTGTTTGTGGCCTAGATACGCCTTATCCGCTAATGCAGGAGAAAGAGTACGTTGCAGACAAACTTAAGATTTTCGAAGCGATCAAGGCATCGGTTAACTTTTAATGTGTAGTGGGGTCGTTGAAAGCCCCCACTGATTTGAGGATTTATCATGGCACAAGATTTTTTATTACCAGACATTGGCGAAGGTATTGTCGAGTGTGAACTCGTTGAATGGCTGGTAAAAGAAGGCGATCGCGTAGAAGAAGACCAAGCGGTAGCCGATGTAATGACAGATAAAGCATTAGTTCAAATTCCGTCGATGCACAATGGTGTGATTACTCGTTTGTATCACGCTAAAGGTGATATCGCTAAAGTGCATGCGCCGTTATATGAAATTGAACCTGAAGGCGAAGTACAGGAAACAGAAGTTGCGCCTGTAGCAACAACTGAAAACCTAGCTGGTGGGGCTGTTAAAGAGTTTTTACTGCCGGATATCGGTGAAGGTATCGTTGAATGTGAAGTGGTTGAGTGGCTAGTAGCGGCAGGCGATGAGATTGTTGAAGATCAGCCAATCTGTGACGTAATGACCGACAAAGCATTAGTGCAGATCCCCGCGATTGAAAACGGTGTGGTTAGCGAGCTATTTTGCGAAAAAGGTAATATTGCCAAAGTACACGCGCCATTATTTAGCTATCGCGTAGCTGGTGAAGCTGATAGTGATAATGCGAACACTGCGCCTCAGGCAGCGACACAAGCACCAGCTGTTGCAGCAGCGCCAGTTGATACGCTTGTTGACAAGACTACTAACAACAAAAAAGCGATTGCCAGCCCTGCAGTGCGCCGTGTTGCGCGTGAAATGAATATCGATTTAACACAGGTACAAGGCTCTGGCAAGAACGGCCGCGTATTAAAGAGTGACTTATTGGCGCCGCAAGCTGCTGCGCCAGTTGCCAAACAAGAAACGGCATCTGTTTCAGCTCAAGCCAGCGCGCCTGTCACTACAGCGATTGCGGGTGATGTTGCTGCCAATCATGTATCTAATGTTGAGCCAATGCGCGGCATTAAAGCGGCGATGGCACGTCAGATGGTTGATTCAGTAACCACTATTCCACACTTCACTTACAGCGAAGAAGTGGACATGACTGAGCTTATTGCACTGCGTGGCGGCATGAAAGACGCTTATAAAGAGCAGGGCATCAAACTTACTATGATGCCGTTCTTTATTAAGGCGTTATCGCTTGCTATCAAAGAATATCCAGTGCTGAACAGTCAGCTAACAGCTGACGGTGAAGAGCTTCACTATATGAGCCAGCACAACATTGGTATGGCGGTAGATAGTAAGGTTGGCTTATTAGTGCCTAACGTAAAATCGGTACAAAACCTGTCGATTGTTGATGTGGCTAACGAGGTAACTCGTTTAACTGATGCGGCACGTGCAGGTCGTTTAGCGCAAGAAGACATGAAACACGGCACCATTACCATTTCTAACATTGGCGCCTTAGGTGGCACTACTGCAACGCCAATTATTAACAAGCCTGAAGTGGCTATTGTGGCATTAGGTAAAGTACAAAAACTGCCGCGCTTTGATGACAATGGTAATGTGGTTGCCCGTCAAATCATGAACGTAAGCTGGTCTGGCGATCACCGCGTTATTGACGGCGGTACTATTGCCCGCTTCTGTAATCTATGGAAGTCATATTTAGAAAACCCAAGTTCAATGATGATGGCGATGTCTTAGTCGTTTGATTAATACTGCATAGAAAGAGCCCTAACACTTTGGTGTTGGGGCTTTTTTATTACTTTAGTTATTATTCATCCCATAGACGATGTTGAACGAATGTGTTCTACTCAACGCAAACTAATGGTCAAATAAACGTTATGTGGATCCAACGAGAAATAAAACTAGCTCCTCATCGCCGAGGTTTTCATTTAATTACCGATGAAATAGAACGAGTGCTGCCAGAGCTAAGACAATTAAGTGTGGGGATGCTCAATGTATTTATTAAGCACACATCGGCGTCATTAACCCTCAATGAAAATGCCGATTACACGGTGCGTACTGACATGGAAAAGCATTTCAACGTGCTAGCACCAGAAAACGCACCTTATTACGAGCATACCTATGAAGGCAGTGATGATATGCCTGCTCATATCAAATCGACGCTGATTGGCGCGAGTCAGTCAATTCCGGTATCAAAAGGTAGGTTAAACCTTGGTACATGGCAGGGCATATATCTGTGCGAACATCGTGATAGTGGCGGCAGTCGCACCCTAGTACTCACCCTTAACGGTGAGTAGCACTTGTTTAAAAATTAGCGTATTGTAAGGCTATTGTGTTTTAAAAAGAGTCACTTAGCCTGTGTTTTTCAAGCCTGCATTTAGTAACAATCGCGTACTAGCACCAAGTCATTGGCAAGAGTTAGCGCAAGGTGAATGGGTGAAAGACAACATCGAGCAGGCCATTTCCCCGTGGTTGTCTCATATTTTTGGCTACCATTTGCTTAAAGTTGGTGCCCTTAGTCATCAGCTCAATACCGAAAACTGCCTCATTAAACATCAAGTGGGTATTGCACCAGAGCGCGGCGCGAGCGTAGTGGCAGACTTATCTCGTTTACCATTTCTTGAATCGAGTGTTGATGCCTCTATTTTAGCGCTTAGCCTTAATTTTCATCATAACCCCCATCAATTATTACGTGAAATTAATCGGGTTACTGTCGCTGGTGGCCATGTGCTAATTATTGGTATCAATCCATTTAGCCCGTTAGGGCTAATGAGTATTAATCCGCAGCTTAGCCACAAATACCCATACAACGCACGCCTATACTCTCAAGCGCGAGTACAAGATTGGCTAGCCGTGCTTGGTTTTAAAGTGGTGGCATCACAAAAGCTTATTTATTCGAGCTTGTTAACCAAGCCCCATTACACCAAATATGCACAGTCGTTTTTATCCCATAACATTCCGGGACTTGGCAGCTTTTATTGCATCATGGCCAAAAAACTCGTCAGGCCGCTAACGCCTGTTAAGCCGCGTTGGGGGGTTACAAGCTCGCCAGTTTTAAATCCGGTGACAACTATGCAAGGGTCGAGTAACCGCAGTGGGCGGAAACTAGATGATTAGATCGTATCGTCTTGATAGACTAGCGCCATAACGTTTTAAATTAGGAAGTGTTAATTAATGAGCACACCAAGTTACACCCGCCAAGTGGTGCTAGATACAGAAACCACAGGTATGAATCAGGCCGGTGGCCCCATTTATTTAAACCATAAAATTATCGAGATTGGTTGTGTTGAAGTGATTAATCGCCGTTTAACAGGACGCCATTATCACGTTTACATCCAGCCAAATCGCCTCGTTGATCCAGAAGCGTTTGAAGTTCACGGAATTAGTGATGATTTTCTACGTGATAAACCGACCTTTGATCAGGTTGCCGATGAGTTCATTGACTTTATCAAAGATGCCGAGCTCGTAATTCACAACGCGCCGTTCGACGTTAGCTTTATGGATTATGAGTTTGATCTACTCAATCGCGGTATCCCAAAAACCGACCAAATGAGCGGTATTTTAGATACGCTAGTGATGGCTAAGGATATGCATCCTGGTCAGCGTAACAGTCTAGATGCATTGTGTAAGCGTTATGGCATTGATAACTCATCGCGTACGCTTCACGGCGCATTACTCGATGCCGAGATTTTAGCCGACGTTTATTTGGCGATGACCGGCGGCCAAACCAAACTCAATTTAACCAATGTTGGTGAGAGTGAAGAGCAGGGTGCTGGCGGTATTATTCGCTTAGATCCAGGTTTGGTATTAAATGTGCTTAAAGCAAGTGACGCAGAACTACAAGCACACCAAGAACGATTAGACGTTGTTGTCGACAAAGGCGGCAGCTGTAAATGGCGTGGTGAATAGTAAAAGTATAATTACATTAAGGATACTAGGGTGTTTCGACAGTTATTTCTAATCGGCGTAATCGCCTTGTCATTGGCACTTCCTGCCAGTGCCAACAACTATAATCCCAATGATAATGCGAGTCAGCAGAAGATAAAGCTGTTGTCTAATCGATTTCGCGTTGACCAAGCTGTCGAAGCCTTGGTGTTTATTATTGAGCGTAAACCGGGCTCTGCGCCAATTATCTTAGTACGTCCAGACGGTAGTAAGCTTTATGCAACGCGTCAGGTTGATGGCGTCAATTGGGTGGATGGCAACGCGGGCGATATGATTGAGATCAAGCAGCCGATGATAGGCCCGTGGCAGATTATTGGCGATATCTTGCCGAGTAGTGAGATCCGATTAGCCACTTCTTTAGCCTTAAAAATTAATGAATTTCCAAATGAGCTGTTTGTTGGCGAAGTCGTAAAGCTAACTGCTCGTATCGAGTTTAACAATAAACTCTTGGCATTAGGCCGAGTAGATGATCTTATTAAGCTCGATGTTTTCTTGCGCAGCACGAGTGATACATCCGCACCTAATTTTGGTGCTGGGACTTTCACCATTGGTCAATACATCGATGACGGCCAAGGTTTAGATGAACGCCGCGGTGATGGTGTCTTTACTGGCCGTTTAGATCTCGACAAGCCCAATGGCCCCTATACCTTATTAGTACGGGCTGGCAATAAAGTCTTTGAGCGTGAATATTCGCAACCACTTTATTTGCGACCGCAACCAGTGAAAGTTGATTTAATGTCAGCGGCGATTGATGGTCAGTATGCGCTGCGCTTTATTACTAATGAGCAAGCAGTAGATATGTCGCAAATGGCGATTCAGGTGATAGTTCACCATCCCGATGATACGCAAGAGCACTTGAGTATTAGTAATTTGGCGCCAACTCATTTGTTACGTCTTGAGAATGTACAAAAGCCTGGTCGCTATAAGATTGATATCGAAGTATTTGGTACCACCAACGACGGGCGCGAGTTTAGGTATAACATCGAGCAAATGAAGGTGAAGATTGAGGTGCCAGCAGCCAAAGAGGTAAAAGCACAGAAAGTTGAAGCCGACAAAGCCCGTAAAGCACAGTTTAAACGAGAGCAATTGGAAAAGCGCCGCAAGGCGGCAAAGCAAAAAGCGGAAGAAGAAAAAGCACTGATTATTATCATCGTTATGGTCAATGTACTTATCTTGTTATTAGGCGGCTTATTGATGTGGCTATTTTTGCGTAAGAAGAAGCCTAAAAAGCCAAAAGCAGATAAAAAGGACGCCGATAAGAAAGACGAAAAAGGTGATAAAAAAGACAAAGATAGTAAGAAAAAGAAATAGTTGCTCAATATTTGCTTTTGTTGATGTAATTTTCGGCGGTTAAACGAAAAAATCGAAGTTATTTAAAAAACTGGTTGACTCATTTCGGGGGGATACGTATTATCCACCCCGCACTCAAGGAGACGAGCTAACAAAGTTTGTTTTCACTAGATTGCGGAGTGGTAGTTCAGTTGGTTAGAATACCGGCCTGTCACGCCGGGGGTCGCGGGTTCGAGTCCCGTCCACTCCGCCAATTTAAAAGTAGTGTCCCATTGTTTCGTGGAGTGGTAGTTCAGTTGGTTAGAATACCGGCCTGTCACGCCGGGGGTCGCGGGTTCGAGTCCCGTCCACTCCGCCAATACAATGAAAAATAAGAAGTAATCGAAGCAGATGTTTCATCTCGCGGAGTGGTAGTTCAGTTGGTTAGAATACCGGCCTGTCACGCCGGGGGTCGCGGGTTCGAGTCCCGTCCACTCCGCCAATTTCTTCTCAGTTTTTGTTGTAATTCTCAATGGTTTTAAAAGTAGTTATAAACGCTATGCGATATGCGGAGTGGTAGTTCAGTTGGTTAGAATACCGGCCTGTCACGCCGGGGGTCGCGGGTTCGAGTCCCGTCCACTCCGCCAATCTATATCAGTGTTTACAAAAACTTGCTTACACGATGTGTGGAGTGGTAGTTCAGTTGGTTAGAATACCGGCCTGTCACGCCGGGGGTCGCGGGTTCGAGTCCCGTCCACTCCGCCAATCATGTAAAAATATCGAACTATGGTTCACGTATGTGGAGTGGTAGTTCAGTTGGTTAGAATACCGGCCTGTCACGCCGGGGGTCGCGGGTTCGAGTCCCGTCCACTCCGCCAACACCATACAATTCGATGTTATAAAAAATGCCAGCCTTAGTGCTGGTTTTTTTTATGCCTGAAATTCTTCCTTTATGCTTTGACTATCTCCAATCAAATTATGTTGTGCTTTTTCATTAGCATAAGCGTAGGTCCTTCTGTGTGTCACCTTTGTTTAGGGGGCATATTGCCTTAGTTGCTCTTACAGAGTTTATGACTCCTGATAGTTCAACTGGGTACATTAGAAGGAGCTATGATTACAGATAGACTTAATTTGCAGTAAAGAAGCTTATTACTAGCAAAATTTTCACTAGTTAGAGTATGACAATAAAAATAAGCGCATCTTTGTTACAAGTATTTAGTTTGAGGGAGATATTGCTGTTAGCCCGTCTATTTGGCTTTTCTGGCACAGTAACGCATGTTTAACATAGTATTTGGTTGGCGGAAAAGGTTTTATGTTTCGTTGAGTCGAGAGTGCTGTTAATTCGTGTTGTGATTTTTCGGGTCAAACATGCAGGCATAAAAAAGGCCAGTCAATTGACTGGCCTTAATAGCGTTTAGTGTGTCTTACGACTTAACTACTAAATCTTGTGGGTCAAAATCATCAACGTTAATTGATTTTAAGCGGCCGATTTCTGTCTTGCGTAAGTGCTCAGCTTCATCTTCACTAATGTGACCATCGGCTAAGGCTTTCTCCGCTAACTTATCTAAGAAAATAAGCTGCTCTTTGGTGCCTGTTGCCTTACTGATTTTAGCGATAATGCCCTCTGCATCAATCACATCACGTAATGTTTGCTCTTGAATACCAACCACGTTGTGCTCTGTTGGTTTCCAGTATTGGCCTTGACCAATGCGATCACGCGTCATATTTGGCGTTTGTAAGATCTTAGAAATCTCGTGATCTAACTCATCGTATGGTGCAACTAGCGTAATACCAGTAGGGTACATTACGTAGCGTAAGATTTTGCCAACCCATTTGATAGGGAAGTTGCGTAGTAATTCATCTAACGAGGTTTGTGCCTTAAATAGTGAATCACGTGCTGCCCAGTGAACAAATGCTAAATCGGCTTGCTGACGACCTTCATCATCAAAACGTTTTAACGTAGCGCTTGTTAAGTACAACTGACTTAAAATATCACCTAAACGTGCTGAAATACGCTCTTTACGTTTAAGATCGCCGCCTAAACAAGCCATAGCAATATCAGATAAGAACGCTAAGTTTGCAGAGAAGCGGTTCATGTGCTGATAGTAGCGCTTGGTTTCGTCATTAAATGGCGATGCTGAAAAGCGGCTGTTGGTTAAACCTAACCATAAGCTGCGACAGAAGTTACTGATAGCAAAACCAATATGACCAAAAACCGCTTTATCAAAATCTTCTAATGCAACGCGCTCATCAGATTGATTTGCCGCATCTAACTCAGCTAATACGTATGGATGACAGCGAATAGCACCTTGACCGTATACGATCAATGAACGGGTAAGAATGTTTGCGCCTTCTACAGTGATAGCAATTGGTGCGCCTTGGTAACCACGACCAACGTAGTTGTTAGGACCCAAACAGATACCACTACCACCGTGGATATCCATAGAGTCAATTACACAGCGTTGCATGCGGTCGGTTAGGTGATATTTCACGATAGCTGAAATCACTGACGGTTTTTCACCTAAATCGATAGCACCTGTCGTCATTGTTGTTACGGCGTCCATTAGGTAAGCGTTACCACCGATACGTGCTAATGGCTCTTCAATTCCTTCCATCTTACCGATTGGAACCTTAAACTGACGACGAATGCGTGAGTATGCACCTGTAGCAAGTGCTAGGGTTTTAACGCCACCGGCACTGTTTGACGGCAGGGTAATACCACGACCAACCGATAGACACTCAACCAGCATCTGCCAGCCACGACCAGCCATTTTCGGGCCGCCGATAATGAAATCAAGTGGGAAGAATACGTCGTTACCGCGCGTCGGACCATTTTGGAACATCACGTTTAATGGGAAGTGACGACGGCCTGTTTCTACGCCTTCAATATCTGTCGGAATAAGGGCACAAGTGATGCCTAAATCTTTCTCATCACCAAGTAACCCCTCTGGATCTTCTAGTTTAAAAGCAAGACCAAGCACTGTAGCTACTGGTGCTAGCGTAATGTAGCGCTTGTTCCAAGTAATTCGCATACCCAGTACTTCTTCGCCATTCCATTCGCCTTTACATACGTAACCGCGATCTGGGATCGCACCAGCATCCGAACCAGCTTCTGGGCTAGTTAATGCAAAACATGGGATCTCATCACCTGACGCTAAACGCGGTAAGTAGTGATCTTTTTGCTCTTGCGTACCATAATGCTGCAATAACTCTCCAGGACCTAACGAGTTAGGAACACCAACAGTTGACGCTAATACCGAACTTACACCTGATAATTTTTGTAAAACACGTGATTGCGCGTAAGCAGAAAATTCAAGACCGCCATATTTCTTTTTGATAATCATCGCAAAGAAACCGTTGTCTTTTAGGTATTGCCATAATTCCTGTGGCAAGTCTGCTTTTTCATGACAAATCTCGTGCTCGTTTGCCATAGCACAGGCTACTTCTACTGGGCCGTCTAAGAATGCTTGTTCTTGCGCGCTTAATCGCGGTGCAGGGTAGTTGTGCATTTTTTTCCAATCTGGTGCGCCTTTAAATAAGTCGGCTTCCCACCAAGTTGTACCTGCATCGATAGCTTCTTTTTCGGTACGAGACATCTCAGGCATGATTGAGCGGTAAAGCTTAAGCAGATGCACACTGATATATTGTTGTCTAAACGATGTTACGTTTAACGGTACAGCGATAACGATAAACAATAACCACACAAGTGTTGAAACATGTGTCGCCATAGAGAGGATAAGAAGTGCAATACCAATTGCACCGGTGAAGGTAATTAAAGACGCGCGCTTATATGCAAGGGTTCCCAAGCAAGCAAGTACTGCGACTATGAAGAGTAAAGTAAACACGTAAGTTCTCCTTTAATCGTTACACTTTATAACTCGTCCTACCAGTTTAACCTAACTAATTTAGAAAGTGCCAGCATTATTAGAACAATTGTTTGAATATTTTTGCTATTTGACGCTTAAATGCCTTTAACAAACAGGTCTTAACAAAAGACTAGGAAAGGGTTTGAGTTTCTTGCTATCCGCCATTAGACTCTCTCAACCTAGGGCTGTTTATCTGCCTCGCGAACGAGATGTTAATGGAAGGAAATGACAATTGTGTGAATTATTGGGCATGAGTGCCAACGTGCCAACGGATATTGTATTTAGTTTTACCGGATTAGTAGAGCGCGGTGGTGTCACTGGGCCGCATAAAGACGGTTGGGGCATTACTTTCTATGACGGTAAAGGCTGTCGCAGTTTTAAAGATCCATTGCCAAGTTGTGAATCTCAGGTCGCTAATTTAATCAAATCTTATCCCATCAAGAGTGAAGTGGTGATAAGTCATATTCGTCAAGCGAATCGCGGTGAGGTTAATCTTGAAAATACCCATCCATTTACTCGCGAGTTATGGGGCACTAATTGGTGTTATGCCCATAATGGACAACTGTCTGACTATGAAGAAGCCCTCGCTACATCAAGATTCAAACCTATTGGCCAAACCGATAGTGAATTAGCCTTTTGTTGGTTATTGGATTTACTGGCGCAAGAGTTTGACGAAATGCCTCAAGATACCTCGTTGATATTCGAGTTTATTCGCAAGCATGCAGACAAACTGAGATCGTTTGGCGTGTTTAATATGCTGCTGACCAACGGTGATTATTTAATTGCTTATTGCAGTAATAATTTAAGCTGGATTACTCGTCGTGCCCCTTTTGGTAAAGCGACCTTAATTGATACCGATGTTGTGATTGATTTTCATAAGGAAACTACGCCCAATGATATCGTCACTGTGATTGCTACAAGGCCGCTGACCAATAACGAAGATTGGCACATTATGAAAGAAGGCGAGTGTGTCATGTTTAAATTAGGTGAAGTGATGCATCAGCATATTCCGCAGGAAGTAACTGCTAAATAGTTTTGATACAAGATCAAAAAAGGCGCTAATCAGCGCCTTTTTCATTGGTGTTATCTCAGCGTTATATTAACGAGATAAAGCAGGCGTTAGGTGAGGGCGCATCTTAGATAAGATAGCCTTAACAACCTTTGGGTTACCTACAACGATGTTACCTGAAGAAACATAACCGTGGCCGCCAGTAAAGTCTGTCACGATACCGCCAGCTTCTTTTACTAGTAATTCACCAGCTGCTGTATCCCATGGTTTTAGACCGATCTCGAAGAAACCGTCTAAACGGCCTGCGGCAACGTAAGCAAGATCTAACGCTGCTGAACCTGCGCGGCGCATGTCTGCAACATCGTCGTACATGTCAGAGAAGATCGATAGGTACGTATCTTTGTAGTGCTTGACTTTGAATGGGAAGCCTGTTCCGATCACTGTGCCTTTTAAGTCTTTTGCTTTAGATACACGTGTGCGGTAGCTGTTGTATTGTGCGCCTTGACCGCGAGTAGCTGTAAATAGCTCGTCGCGAACTGGATCGAAAACAACAGCTTGCTCTGTTTTACCATTAACTTGTAGTGCGATAGAAACCGCGAAATGTGGAATGCCTTTGATGAAGTTAGTTGTGCCATCTAAAGGATCGATAATCCATTGGTATTCACTTTTTGCATTGCCTTGTTCACCGCTTTCTTCACAGATGAAGCCGTGATCTGGGTATGATTTACTAATCACTGCCATGATTGCTTGTTCAGCTGCAGTATCAACTGACGTTACTAAGTCATTTGAACCTTTTTGATTTGTTTCAACTTTATCTAGCTGCTCAGTCGCTTGCATAATAATCTTGCCTGCGCTACGAGCTGCCCGAATTGCAATATTTAGCATCGGATGCATACGTGTATACCTTTGAATTTTAAAGAACGGTTGCTTGCTGTTTGCCAGCAAGATTTAATCGGCGCACATCATATCAGAATATATGCGCTAGACAAGCGTTGCTGATAAAAATCACGTACTTGCTCACGCTTTTATTGTCAAAAAAACTGCTGTTAGATCAAAGTGGCAATTAATACTAAACGCCTTCAAGTTTTTAAAGAAAATAGCCAAATGTTTTGCTATGATGCGCCGATTATTTTTGGCGGTTAAGTGCTTAATGCTTAGGCTGCCTACCAATTTAATAAAGAATATAGGTCGTTTTGTGAGCACGCAACCAACTCAAATCAATGATTCATTATCGCTACTACCTCAGGTAAAGGTGATTCTTGTTGGCACCACCCATCCGGGCAATATCGGCAGTGTCGCCCGTGCCATGAAGACAATGGGCTTGTCAGATTTAGTCTTGGTTGATCCACAAACAGAGATCGATGAGAAATCTCAAGCCTTAGCAGCAGGCGCTAAAGACTTATTAGAAACAGTCACTATTGAAAGTACGTTAGAAGAGGCGGTAAAAGATTGCGGTTTAGTAATTGGTACCAGCGCTCGTTCACGTACCTTACCATGGCCGATGTTAGATCCGCGTGAAAGTGGGATTAAACTGATTAGCGAAGCGAGTAAATATCCTGTGGCTGTTGTTTTTGGGCGTGAAAACAGTGGTTTGACTAATGAAGAGTTGCAACTGTGTCAGTATCACGTGTGTATTCCAGCCAATCCTGAGTACAGTTCACTTAATTTAGCGATGGCGGTACAAACGCTGTGTTACGAAATCCGCATGGCGGCACTTGCAGGCGTTAAGGAAACCGAAGAAGAGTATCCGTTGTCTGATAATATGGAAGGCTTTTATCAGCACTTGGAAGAAACTTTGAGTCAGATTGGCTTCATTATTAAGGCGCATCCGGGACAGGTGATGACAAAACTACGCCGTTTATATAACAGAGCGCGTCCAGAGGCCATTGAACTTAATATCTTGCGCGGCATTTTAACTGCCACCCAACGGGGCAGAATCGACAGCGATAATGAGAGCAAATAGTCAATTAGTATAAATAATCACTAATCCGACTAAATTACTCGGGTATATACTTGACTAAAATACTCGGGTTTGATGTAATTGCCGCCATTATCACTATTGCGAGGCAATGTAATGAAATTAACTTCGAAAGGACGTTACGCGGTAACGGCGATGTTAGATGTTGCATTACATCAAACACAAGGACCTGTTTGTCTAGCAGATATCTCCGAAAGGCAGCGAATTTCATTGTCGTATTTAGAGCAGTTGTTCTCGAAATTGCGCAAAGCCAAATTAGTAGAGAGCATTCGCGGCCCGGGTGGCGGTTATCAATTGGCCAAAGAAGCCGTTGAAATCTCTATTGGTGCAGTTATCGGAGCCGTTAACGATTCTGTGGTAGCGACGCAGTGTAAAGGCGATAAGCCTTGTTCACCGAGCGGACGCTGTTTAACGCATTCATTGTGGAATGACTTTAGCGTTAAGATGCAGGATTTTTTAGACAGTGTTTCCTTGGGGGAATTAATGGATAACTCCGAGGTGATAGCCATAGCGAATAAGCAAAATATGGCACAGGAAATGGCTGGCAGTGACCAGCAAAATGAAATTTTTCATACCAATCAGTTAGGTTAATCCTAACTATGGTGTAGGCGTAAGAGCGCCGAATGCCAGTGCAAACGCATAAACTATTGTGCAAGGGCACTTGGATTAAAGAAACGAATAATAATTATAGTAACGTTAAATTAGCAGTTGTAATAATTAGCAGTTTTTAAAATTAGCATTAAATAGGCTAGTTACTCAGTAGTAACTAGGTGGAGCAATAAATGAAATTACCAATTTACTTCGATTACGCGGCAACCACGCCAGCTGATCCGCGCGTTGCGCAAAAAATGATTGATTGTTTAACGATGGAAGGTAACTTCGGTAACCCAGCCTCTCGTTCTCATCGTTTCGGTTGGCAAGCAGAAGAAGCAGTTGATATTGCGCGTAACCAAGTAGCAGAGCTAATCAACGCTGATGCTCGCGAAATTGTTTTCACTTCAGGTGCTACTGAATCAAATAACCTTGCGATTAAAGGTGCTGCGCACTTTTACTCGAAAAAAGGCAAACACATCATTACTTCTAAAACTGAGCACAAAGCCGTATTAGATACGACGCGTCAACTAGAGCGTGAAGGTTTTGAAGTAACTTACCTAGAGCCACAAGCTAACGGCATCATCACCGTTGAACAAGTTGAATCAGCATTGCGCGAAGATACGGTATTAGTGTCTATCATGCACGTGAACAACGAAATCGGTATCATCCAAGATATCGCTGCAATTGGTGAAATGCTACGTGCTCGCAAAGTAATTTTCCATGTTGATGGCGCGCAAAGCCTTGGTAAATTAAACATCGATTTAAGCGAACTTAAAGTTGATTTAATGTCATTCTCAGGCCACAAAATCTACGGCCCTAAAGGCATTGGTGCACTTTACGTTCGTCGTAAGCCACGTATTCGCCTAGAAGCGCAAATGCACGGTGGTGGTCATGAGCGTGGTATGCGCAGTGGTACACTAGCGACACACCAAATCGTTGGTTTCGGTGAAGCTTGTCGTGTTGCGGCATTAGATGCAGCAAAAGATAAAGAGCACATTGAGCGTTTAAGCCAGCGTTTAATCAACGGTTTAATGAAAATTGAAGAGACTTACCTCAACGGCGATCGCGAGCTGGGTTACAAAGGCATTGTAAACATCAGCTTTAACTACGTTGAAGGTGAGTCGTTAATGATGGCATTAAAAGATTTAGCCGTTTCATCAGGCAGTGCTTGTACATCAGCGAGTCTTGAGCCTTCATACGTGCTACGTGCATTAGGTTTAAACGATGAGATGGCTCACAGCTCAATTCGTTTCAGTGTTGGCCGTTTTACCACCGAAGAAGAAGTTGATTACGCCATCGAGCAAATGACCAATTCAATCGACAAATTACGTGAGATGTCACCGCTTTGGGAAATGTTCAAAGACGGTATTGATTTAGACAGTGTTGAGTGGGTTGCCCACTAGGCGACCGAGCAAGAGCAGGAGATAGTACAATGGCATACAGCGAAAAATTATTAGACCATTACGAAAACCCACGTAACGTAGGTTCATTTGACAAGAACGATCCATCAGTAGCGACGGGAATGGTAGGCGCACCAGCTTGTGGTGACGTGATGAAACTACAACTTAAAATTAGCGACGATGGCATTATCGAAGACGCTAAGTTTAAAACCTACGGTTGTGGTAGCGCGATTGCATCAAGTTCACTAGTAACAGAGTGGGTGAAAGGTAAATCATTAGAAGAAGCGGGCGCCATTAGCAACCGTGATATTTCTGAAGAGTTAGCATTACCACCAGTAAAAATTCACTGCTCTATCTTAGCGGAAGACGCTATCAAAGCAGCAATTGAAGATTACAAAGCAAAATAGTTTGATTGGCGCAGTGCATGCTGCGCCTAAGTTTTAGGGTTTCTATTATGGCAGTTACTGTTTCTGAAACAGCCGCGCAACGCGTGAGTAGTTTTCTCGATAATCGCGGTAAAGGTATTGGTTTGCGCTTAGGTGTTAAGACCTCTGGCTGTTCGGGCCTCGCTTATGTTTTAGAGTTCGTTGATGAGCTAAACGATGGCGATGAAGTGTTTGAACAACACGGCGTAAAAATCATCGTTGATGCAAAGAGCTTGGTGTACTTAGATGGTACTGAGCTTGATTTTGTAAAAGAAGGCCTCAACGAAGGGTTTGAATTTAGAAACCCTAACGTCGACGGTGAATGTGGTTGTGGCGAAAGCTTCTCAGTGTAATTGCTAATCCTCAATGAATTATTTTGAATTATTTGCGCTGCCAACGTCATTCGATCTTGATGTTGGCGAGTTAAAAGCAAAATACCTTGAACTGCAACGTCATGTTCACCCTGACAATTTTGCCAATGCTACCGAGCGTGAACGCTTGATGGCTGTGCAAAAAGCCGCTCAAATCAACGATGGCTTTGACGTATTAAAAAATACTGACTCTCGCGCCCAGCACATTCTATCGCTTAATGGCGTTGAATTAGCCCACGAAACGCAAACGCTAAAAGATCCTATGTTTTTAATGCAGCAAATGGAGCTGCGTGAAGCCTTAGAAGACATTCCAAGCGCTGGCGATCCTGAAAGCGCATTAATGGACTTTCAAGACGAAGTTAACGGCTATATCAAGGCGATTAATCGTTCATTTTCACAATTATTTGCCACCGGCGATCAAGCATCATTCGAGAAAGCAGGTGATGAAGTACGCAAGCTTAAATTTATGCTTAAGTTGTCGCAAGAAGCTATCGCATTAGAAGACAAGCTATTTGATTTTTAAGCTCGAATCCACTGTAGAGTTCGAGTTAAAATATTGGCAATTCATTTGATAAAGACTTAATTATGGCCTTATTGCAAATTTCAGAGCCGGGCCAAAGCACGGCTCCTCATGAACACCGCTTAGCGGTTGGTATCGATTTAGGTACTACCAATTCTCTTGTTGCCACAGTACGCAGTGGTGAAGCGGTTACGTTAGCCGATCATCAAGGTCGCGATTCTTTCCCATCGATTGTGCATTACGGCGAAAATGGCATTGAAGCGCATCATGACGCCAAGCTTCACGCGATTAGCGATGCCATTAATACGGTGGTTTCGGTTAAGCGTTTTATGGGACGTACTCTCAACGACATTAAAGCGCAGCATGATGAATTGCCATATATTTTAAAGCCAACAGAAAACGGCTTAATTAATATCGACACGCGCCAAGGCTTAGTTAACCCAATTCAAGTTTCAAGCGAGATTTTGCGCCCTCTAGTAGCGCTTGCTGAAGAATCGCTTGGTGGTGATTTGGTTGGTGCGGTTATCACTGTGCCTGCTTATTTTGATGATGCACAGCGTCAAGGCACCAAAGATGCGGCTCAGTTACTCGGCCTTAAAGTATTACGTTTACTTAACGAGCCAACCGCTGCTGCTATTGCTTATGGCTTAGACAGCCACGAAGAGGGCGTAATCGCCGTTTACGACTTAGGCGGTGGTACTTTCGATATTTCAATTTTACGCCTTAATAAAGGAGTATTTGAAGTATTAGCGACTGGTGGTGATTCGGCATTAGGCGGTGATGATTTTGATGCCTGTGTTAGCCAATGGATTATCGAGCAATCTGGTTATACTGGTGAGCATTCGCCTGCACTGCAACGTGAAATTACCCGCGTTGCCTGTGACGCTAAAGAGCAATTAAGTTTCTTAAAAGTTGCTAAATTATCCCTTGATTTACCATGTGGCACTAGTTGGCAAGGTGAATTATCGCGTGAGCAATTTAACGAGTTAATCGCGCCGTTAGTTAAACGCACTATTATGGCGTGTCGCCGCACCATGCGCGACGCTGACTTATCCGTTGAGGAAGTCGGGCAAGTGGTAATGGTTGGCGGCTCTACCCGTGTGCCATTAGTACGCGAGCAAGTAAGTAGCTATTTTGATCGCGAGCTATTAACCAGCATCGATCCAGATAAAGTTGTGGCCATTGGCGCGGCAATTCAAGCAGACATTTTGGCAGGTAATAAACCAGAGTCAGATATGTTACTGCTAGACGTATTACCGTTATCCCTTGGTTTAGAGACCATGGGCGGTTTGACGGAAAAAGTGATTCACCGTAATAGCACCATTCCAGTGGCTAAAGCGCAAGAGTTCACCACCTTTAAAGATGGTCAAACGGCGATGGCGCTGCACATTTTGCAAGGTGAACGTGAACTGGTTGAAGACTGTCGTTCACTAGCGCGTTTCGAGCTACGCGGCATTCCGCCGATGATGGCGGGCGCGGCGCATATTCGCGTGACTTTCCAAGTCGATGCTGATGGCCTATTAAGCGTTAGCGCGATGGAAAAGAGCAGTGGTGTACAAGCGTCAATCGAAGTGAAACCATCATTTGGTCTTAGCGATAATGAAGTGGCTAAGATGATCAAAGATTCGATGACTCATGCGAAAGGCGATATGGATGCTCGTATGTTAGCCGAAGAAAAAGTTGAAGCTTCACGGGTACTTGAGGGCTTAGTTAGCGCAATTAACGCCGACGGTCAGTTACTTGATGAGCAAGAATTAGCAACTATTCGTCATGCGATGTCAACGCTAGAGCAGGCAGTTGAAGCTGGTGATATTAAAGCGATTAAACAAGCGATTAGCGATTGTGATACGGCAAGTAGTGATTTTGCTGCTAAGCGTATGGATCAATCGATTCGCGACGCGTTATCTGGTCAGTCAGTAGACGATATTTAAATTTGAATTGAGATGGCGTAAAGGTACGTCATTGTTAGGAGTGAACAATGCCTAAAGTTATATTTTTACCTCATGAAGAGCTGTGCCCAGAAGGCGCTGTGGTTGAAGCGCGTGAAGGTGAAACATTATTAGATATCGCATTAGAAAACGGTATTGGCGTAGAGCATGCGTGTGAGAAATCTTGTGCCTGTGTGACTTGTCATATGATCGTTCGTGAAGGCTTCGATTCGTTAGAAGAGTCAGATGAGCTTGAAGACGATATGTTAGATAAAGCTTGGGGTTTAGAGCAAGAATCTCGTCTTGGTTGTCAGGCAGTTATTAGCGATGAAGATCTTGTGGTAGAAATTCCAAAATACACCATTAATTTAGCCTCTGAAAATCACTAATTTTTAACAGCTAAATTTTTATGAAAAAGCAACGACTAGCTCGTTGCTTTTTTTATGTCTGAGCTAAATGTGATTAATTGTAAGTAATAGTATTAGATTTGGTATTAGATTCGGATTTTTGACTAGTTATAAGTGCTGGTTTTATAGCCATTTTATTGCTCCAGATTGGCTTAGCTTGTAAAGTTAAGCCACTGTTAATTTAAGATAAATCCTGACGTCCAGATCTTGAATCAATCTAACTACTTAGTTTTATTGTTAAAAATGATCGGAGGATTTAAGAATTCTGTTCTTTCTTCAAGGTGGTCGTTCAGTGTATTGGGGAGGGTCAACAGATATGTATAGAGTAAAGGACCCGTACCATGAACAGCTATCAAACCTCGCTTGCTGCCCTCGTTATTGATATTGAAAATCCAGCCCAGAACAACTTAACTTCCTTAGCCATTGGTACTGAGATCGCGCAAGATGAACATATACAACTTGCAGAGCAGGGATCTGTCACCTTGTTAATGTCTGATGGTAGTGTTCGCAAGGTCTCTCAAATCGACAATGCAGTATTATCTGTTCTTGAACTTGATAGTAAGACTATGTCGATATCTGCCATCGGTGACATTGAGCCAACAAATAACGAGATCGCTGAGTATCTGGAGCGTTTTCGTGAGCAAGCAAGCGAAGGATCTGCTCAGGAGCAATCTTTATCAATTATCGACGCGCAGTTAGAAAGCCAAGATGTTTTGTTAACGTTAGCAAGCAGCGAGCCGCTATCCGTTGACGATGTGATTTCTTTGCGATTAACTAACGATGCTCAGACAAGCGAGCTATTGATACCTGCGAATTCAGCTGCAATTGCTGATAATCAACTGCAAGTTGTAGTTCCTAGTACGCTCGTAGACATAACTTCTCAAGTAACGATTAGTGCAGCGCTCGCTGAAGATACTTCATCACCTTCAAATGTTATTTCGCTGACTCCGTCTTCTGCTATTCCTGAACTCCCAATTATTTTAGTACCAGAAGCCGATGACGGCGGCGTCAACAAAACGGAATGGTCAAATGGTTTAGATATTCAGGTTGTGCTACCTCAAATCACTGCCGTCGGCGGCACCGTTTACATCAGCCTTAGAGATCAAGATGGCAACCTCGTCGAGAGTGCTGAGTATAAAGTACAACCAGGTGAAGTACCGGGAGATACTGTTGAGGTTAAAGTTCCAAGTGAAGATTTATTACATGAGCAAACGTATACAATTTCTGCGAGGGTAGTTAATACTACTGGCACAGTAAGTCCGCCAAGTGATGTTTTTACATTCTATGTCGATTTAGAAGCGCCAGGGGAAGGAAAGGGAGCTAATGGCGAAGATTTAGCACCATCAATTGATTTAATCGAAATAGCGCCAGCGAGTGGCGATACCTATATTAACCGCGCCGATATGCTAAGTATTGACGAAGGAGATGCTATTCCTTTCACCGCAACGATCCCACTAGGTAGCGTTGCTGGAGATAAACTCCGCGTATACATTGAAGGGGCTAATGGCATTCCAATTTTCGCCCAGTATCAAATAACCCAGCATGATATTGACGATGGCATCATGCGCGTTGATTTGTTTGACTCTTTATTAACTGCTTCGACAGCTGACGGTCAATACAGTTTGCGCGCAACTGTGGTGGATAATGTGGGCAATCAAAGCGTTGCCAGCGGCGACATCGTTTTTACTTATGATATTACCGCGCCGTTAGCGGCGCGTTTCAATATTATCGATGATGCCAGCCCAAGTGATGTCATCGTAGAAGATGGCGATTATTCTAATGACACATTACCGCTAATTAATGGTGTTGATGCCGAAGCTGGGGCAACAGTTGAGTTATATGACGGTGACAATAACCTTATTACGACAGTGACAGCAGACGATGACGGTAAATGGCAGTATCAAATCACCACACCTTTAGCCGAAGGTGCTCATCAGTTTACAACTATTCAAACCGATAAAGCTGGCAATAGAGGTGAGCGTAGTGAGCCGTTTGTCGTTAATATCGATACTACTGCCCCTGGCGCAACAGGCGGTGAAAATGGCTCGCCAGATCCACAGGGCAATGCAATTCGCTTTGTTCAAGACGATGAATACATTAACGACGGCGAAGCTGACAGTATTTCATTAGTGGGCAGTGTTGAGACTAATGGCACCATTGTGTCTATCCGTATCACTGATGGCACCAATGAAATAATTATCCCAAGTACTGACTTTTCTCTAGTTGCTGGTGCGTTAGAAGCTAATAATATCGATGTCTCTAGTTTGAACGACGGCGAACTAACCGTCGTCATGGAAGTACGAGATCAGGCGCGTAACCTAGGGAGTGTGTCAGATACCATCATCAAGCATCCAACCGAGCATACTATCGAGCCTGTTCAAGACGTTGATACTAGCGTAAATCAAGTGGCCCAAAATGCTCAAACGAACAGCTACACCGGAGTTACGGCGAATGCTATGGATCAAGATGGTGATGACGTTACTTATCGCCTAGTTGATACGTTAAATGGCCTTTTAAAAATTGATTCAGATACAGGGGAAATCTTTTTAGATAACGTGGCTCAATTAGGCTCGAAAGGTGATGTTTATCAAGCGCAGGTTATAGCGACTAGTACTGACGGCTCATCGAGCAGTGCAACCTTTGAGATTAATGTTGTCGGAAATGCTGTAGCCACACCGATCGACATTGATGATTCTACGGAATTTGCTCGCCAAAATTTAGTGTCGGAAAATGCGCTAGCTGGAACTGCTGTTGGTATTCAAGCGTTTGCCGAAGAGGATGCAGAGGATACAGTGTCTTACTCTTTGAGCGCTACAGACCTAGCTGCTGGCTTATTTGCAATCGACGCGACTAGCGGAGTTATCACATTAATAGGTGATCTTAACTATGAGACAGCACAATCACATGATGTAACCGTTATAGCAACATCATCCGATGGCAGCTCGGCAACCAATACTTTCACCATTAACGTCGGTGATAATGAAAACGGTGCCGGGGGATTGGGAACTCGCGGTGATACCGATAACGATGTTAGTGCGATAACCGATATTAACCCAGCACTTAATCGCGTCGCAGAGAATAGCCCTGTTGATACTCAAGTAGGTATTCAAGTAAGCGCAACAGATCAAGATGGTGATACTGTTACCTACCGTCTTGATAATGAAGCACAAAGCGCTGGTATCTTCGCCATTGATGCTACTAGCGGTGTCATTACGGTAGTCGGAGATATCGATTATGAAAGCAATGCATTCTTTGACATAGGCGTTATCGCTGAGTCTTTTGATCGTTCTACATCTACTCATACCTTCAGAGTGAATGTAGAAGATGTAAATGAGGCGCCAATTTTTACATCATCTCAGGGCGGTTTAGCAATCGAGATGACTGCCAGTGTTGGTGATGTGGTTGCACGGTTCACGGCGCAAGATCCTGAAGGTGATGATATTACTTACGCCATTGTTTCTGGCAATGAGCAAGGGTATGTCGAGATAAATTCTAGCACCGGCGTTGTAACCCTGACTCAAGCTGGGTTTGACGCGCTTAATGACAACCAAGGTGATATCACAACGCTAAATTTAGAAGTTAGCGCTTCTGATGGCAGTGCGCTGGCTCCTGTGATTGATAGCGCGACCGTCGTTTTAGATGAAATGGTTGACCCAACTATCGATTTACATCCCAATAGCGATAGTGGTGAATCAAATTCTGATCATATTACTTCTCAAAATCGTCCGGTAATCACTGGTACAGGTGAGCCGGGAGCTGACATTGAAATCATTATCGATGGCAACATTGTCGGCCAAGGAAAAATTGCTGGTAATGGCCAGTACAATATTCTTATTGGCCCTATTGCCGACGGAACACACGAAGTTTTCGTCAAAGCCGATGACGGTAATAACATTGAGCAATCATCAATGTCTTTAACCATTGACCGTCACGGAGTTGGTTCAGTTAGTATCGATAATATCACGGCAAACAATATTATCGATAAAACGGAAGTTAATCAGTTAACTGATATTACAGGTGGCGTTACAGGTGAGTTTGAAGCAGGTGATCAAGTAACAGCAACCATTAATGGTCAGCAATATCAAGGAAGTGTAAATAGCGATGGCTTAACGTGGACCATCGAAGATGTTTCTACCGATGATTTAATCCTCGATACGCAATTTAAAGTACAAGCAACTGGCATTGACGTCTCAGGTAATCAAATTGTCAGTGAGCAAGAGACAACACATCAACGTTATGCCAATAGCGCACCTATTGCAGTTAATGATCCCGGTATTAGCAATTCAGGACAGCGACTCGATATAGATACTTTTCAATCTAATTTGGAAGGCTGGAAAGGCGGAAGAAGGCTATATAATTCTTTGCAGATAGCCAAGCAAAAAACAGCGACTAAAGTGTTTGATTTTGGGGAAGAACACGCTGGACAAACGGTTATTATCTCCTATAAGGCTCGCGGCACAAATAAATGGGATGCCAATGGTGATCGTATAATAGGGAACTTTAATGACGTCACAGTTAATAATAAACACACTAATGGCGTTTGGAAAAATACGAATGGCATTGCAGTTAAACTAGATTCTGAAGGCAAGCTAACGGCATCTTTTAAAGCAGCGACTAATGCCAAGAACGAAAAAGCGTTTATCGATAACTTTACCGTGGTTGGCGGCCACGATTTTCAAGATGTTATTACCACCAATGAAGACAACGCACTGACTATTGATGTATTAGCGAATGATAGCGATCCTGATGCGAGTGACACACTTCGTATTAGCCACATCAATGATGTAAATGTCGTCGATAGCGATAAACGAGTTCCTATTCGCAACGCCGATGGCGATATCGTTGGGCTACTCAGGGTAGTCAATGGTGAAATCAAGTTTGAGCCTAACTCAACCTTGGATAGCCTTAAAGAGGGAGAGCGTCTCAAGCTTACCTTTGATTACACCATCACTGATGGCTTCTTAGACGATGACAATAATCCAGCACAAGATAGTGCAACAGTCACGTTTTACGTGATTGGTACTAATGACCTTCCTGTTATCGAAGTGCTCACAACTGAGCTAGATGAAAATTCACAAGAAATTATCATTGGCCATATTGATGACATAGACGGTGATTTAGATATCGCTAATAGTGAGATTTCGGCGCTTCATGGCACGGTGTTTATCGAGAGCGATGGCGATATTGTTTACACGCCAAATGCCAATTATGACGGTCAAGATACCGTTACCATTATTGCGCGCGATGAAGCAGGGGCAGAAGTACCTAAAACGATAGAATTGACTATCAACAATATAAATAACGCTCCCGATGCTCAAGATGATCATCTGCCAGACACTGGTACTAAAGAAAATAAAACTCTGACCATCGATGTCTTAGCCAATGATATTGATTTAGACAACGACCCATTAACTATCACGCATATCAATGATCATGAGATAAACGGAAATACGCCAATTGTGATTAAACAGAATGGTGTTAATGTCGGCGAAGCTTGGGTTGAAGGTGGAGAAATTAAGTTTGAAGCTTACGGCATTCTTGTAAATGGTGATAAAGAGTCTTACCAATTTAACTATACGGTGTCAGACGGTGAAGATTCTGATAAAGCCAATGTCTCTTTCAATCTAACAGGTGTTAACGATAAACCGGTTATTACCCAAATTGAAACTAATGTCCTTGAGGACTCAATACAGACGGTTGTTGGTAACCTGTCAGATATAGATGGCGCTATCGATATCAATAAATCAAATGTTAGTGCGACTCACGGTCAAGTCGAAATTCTGAGTAATGGCGATATTGTTTACACGCCTGATACCAATTACTTTGGCCAAGATATCATTACGATTCTTGCCGTAGACAATGAAGGTGCCAGTCGCAGCGGCCAATTTAACTTAACCGTTGAAAACGTTGGTGATAACGTCGGCAAGGTATTCGATGCTAGTCCACTAACTAATGCGGTATTAGAGCATGCGGCTAACGGCTCGGCTGTTGGAATTACCGCATTAGCATTCGATGCTGATCCTAATGACCAAGTCACTTACTCGTTGAGTAAAAAAGATCAAGATGCTGGCATTTTTGAAATTGATGAAAACTCAGGTGTTATTTCGATTAAGGATAGCTCGCTGTTAGACGGCAGAGTCGATCCAACGTTGTCGGTTACCGTTATTGCCACAAGTACAGATAACTCAACCTCGAAAGAAACCTTTACCGTGAATGTAATCGCTGGACCTTCGGCAGAGTTGGGCATTGAAGGCATCGCCGCAGCAGGAATGTTGTTGTCTGACACCGACGATGAAGTCGTCATGACAGGTACTGTGACCAATAAAATTGATGGCGGCTTAGGCAATGACACCATTACTCTAAATATGTCTAAAGAAGCATGGCTGAACAACGTTGGCAACATTCAAAATCTAGTCCTAAATTTTGAGCAGCTTCATTTTAGCGATGGCGAGTCGTTAAATCTTAATCAAGCACATGTCGCCTCTAAACTAACGGGGATTAATACAGCTGATGGTAACGATGAAATCACGTTAAACACCGCTAATTCGAAGACGGTAAATAGCGGTGGCGGTAATGATGATGTTGAGATCAAAAATGATAACAGCGGTGCGATTAATCTTGGCTCAGGTAACAATAGATTAACTATTGATGGTGATAGCAATGCAACTATAACTGCAATAGATGATAACGACACAGTGACTATTGAAGGGAATGCGGTAGCGGTAATTCGTCTCAATGGTGGTAATGATTTGCTGACAATCAAGGGCAATAGCGATGCCATTGATATGGGCGCTGGTAACGATACTGTCGATATAGAAAGCGACAGTACTGGCGAGGTGTCACTCGGCTCAGGTAATGACAGCATTATCATTGCTGGTAGTGTGAGCGCTATTGTTGATGGTGGAAGCGGTGATGACAGCATTACACTTGCTCTATCTCGTGCCGATTGGGATGCGAATTTAGATGATATTCAATCATTTATTCAAAACTTTGAAACGTTAATTTTCAACGACGGCACCAAAATAGAAAACTTCGAAGTAACGCCTTCTATGCCGGTATTAAGCGCTGGTGATGATGATGTCATTATTGACGGCGATACTAACGCTGCACTTAATACGCTTGGTGGTAATGATAAAGTTAATATCATAGGCGATCAACAGCACAAGGTTACTTTAGGCGCTGGCAATAACACCCTAGATATCAGTGGTGACAGTAGTGCCAAGATCAGTGCTGGTGGTGAGCGCGATACAATTACTATTACCGGCAATGCCAATAGTGATATTAACGTAGGCGCTAATCGCGATATCGTTAATATCACGGGTAACGCTAATAATATTAATGCGGGGGCTGGTGATGACAGTCTGAGCATCGGCGGCAATGTTGCTGGCAAGATTAGCGCAGGTGATGGTAATGATGTTGTTACTATTGATGGTGATGTATTAGGTGAAATTGATGGCGGTGCGGGACACAATACGCTAACCCTGAATATTTCACTCGCTCAATGGCAGGCAAATTATCAAGGCATCCAACAAGCCGTTACTAATTTTAGTCTAATTAAGTTTAACGATGGTAACGAGCTAGAGCTTCCTATTGTCGACGCCGCACAGCTTTCAAACGGCGATGATACGCTTGTATTATCAGAAGTAGAACAGGGTGGCTTATCTACCCGCGAGGGCAACGATCATATTACGATTACTGGTAATCAAACTCACGCAGTAAACCTCGGTACTGAGGACGATACGTTAGTCATTGAAGGTCACTCGCAAGCAGATATTAACGCGGGTAAAGAAAACGATATCGTTACCATTAGTAACAACAGCTATCAGCATATTAATTTAGGCGAAGGCGATGATGAGCTAACGCTTGCCAAGAATATCGGTACTATCGATGCTGGGCAGGGGGATGATGAGATTGTCATTGGCAACGGTGTTACCGGTGAGATTGATGCTGGCAGCGGTGATGATATTGTTACCATTAAAGGCAAGATCACCGCAGATATCGACGGCGGCGATGGCGATGATGTGCTCGACCTCAATATTACTCGTAATCAGTGGAATAATAATTATCAAAATATTCAGAATTACGTTTCTAATTTCGAACGAATTAACTTCAAATCAGGCGCTAGTGTAGTTAGCTCTAGCAATCGTAAGTTCCATAACTTAAGTACCGATATGGCGCTAATGCTAGCGGCGTATGACGATATAGTCACGGTATCGACCAATCTAACTAGCGCTAACTTAGGTGATGGTAATAACGAATTAACTGTAAGCGGTTATACCCGTTATCTGAAAGCGGGTGATGGTGATGACATCGTTACCCTTGGTAGCACGTTACATACCAATAGCCGCGATGACCAACTGGACTTAGGGGATGGTAATAACACCTTAACTATTACGGGATCCGCAATGGGCCTAAATGTTACCACGGGCAGTGGTAACGACGAGCTTAACTTTGCGCAAATCGGACCTTCAACGTCTTATAAGAGTGATGTTGAAACTGGCGCTGGCAATGACGAAGTGATTATTACTGGCCAAGCTTACGCAAATATTTTACTTGGTTCTGGTGATGACGTATTAACACTGACACAAGGTAATGTTCATGGCACTATTAACACTGGTGCAGGTAATGACATTGTCGATATTCGCAATGGCTTTACTAGCGATATTGACACAGGAAGTGGTAATGATCGCGTAACTGTTGGTAATTATACAGGCGCAGTAGCGCTAGGTAGCGGTAATAATAATCTTGATGTAACCAACGCAGTCAATGGTGCTCTTAGTGCTGGTGATGGGCAGGATATTGTGAATATCGGCTCGGCTGGCAGTACGATTAATTTAGGTCATGGTGACAATGAGCTAACCGTATCGGGAGGTGTTGCTGGCAATATCAAGGTCGGTGACGGTGATGATGAGGTAAATATTGGCAGTGCAGCTGCGCAAGTGAACCTTGGTGATGGCAGGAATGAACTTAATGCCACGGCTCAAGTTGAAAGCATTAGTTCTGGCGCTGGTGACGACAGTATTAATGTAGCTGGTCATGTGACGACAGCTCACCTTGGTGATGGCGATAATGTATTTACCGTCGGTGGTTACACCCGTTATGTAAGCATGGGAGAAGGAGATGATGTTGTCACCTTAGGCTCAACCCTTCATACCAACAGCCGCGATGACCAACTCGATTTAGGCGATGGTAATAATCAATTAACTATTACTGGTGCGGCGATGGGACTTAACGTTACCTCAGGCAGTGGTAATGATGTATTCTCTTTTGCGCAGTTAGGCCCATCCACATCTTACATGACGGATGTTGAGACTGGCTCGGGTCAAGACATTGTGACCGTGTCAGGCATTGCTTACGCGAATTTTGACCTTGGTGATGGTGACGATACGCTAGATATCACCAATAGCTATGTTACTGGTACTATCGACACAGGCGCTGGTTCAGATACTGTGACAGTTAAGCAATATACGCAGCAGGTAGATCTAGGCAGTGGTGATAATACACTGACTGTCGAAGGCGCAGTTAACGGCAGTATTACAGCGTTAGATGGTAAAGATATTATTACTGTTGCTTCCGCGGGCACTGTGGATTTAGGCGCTGGTGATAATGAGCTTACAGTCAGCGGTGGATTATCAGGAAATCTCACCCTTGGCGATAACGACGATACAGTTGATATTGGCGCTAGTGCGCAAGCTATCAATTTAGGGCATGGCGATAATGAGCTTGAGCTAGAAAATACTGCTACTTCAGTTCACGCGGGTGATGGTGATGATACTGTAACTATCGGCGGCGCGATGAGTAACATTCACTTAGGAGATGGTGACAATAGATTATCTATCGGTGGTTACTCGCGTTATCTGAGTGTTGGCGACGGCGATGATGTTATTACGCTAGGTAGCACATTACATACCAACAGCAGAGACGATCAGCTCGATTTAGGCGATGGCAATAACAGATTAACTGTTACTGGCGCGGCTATGGGGTTAAATGTTAATTCTGGAAGTGGTCAAGATATTCTTAATTTTGCGCAAATTGGTCCATCAACTTCCTACATGTCAGATGTAAGTGTTGGCGCTGGTGATGACCAAATTAAGGTAACGGGTCTTGCATACGCCAACTTCGACTTAGGCGACGGCGACGATAAACTTAACGTTACAACAGGTAACGTAACTGGGACTATCGATGCTGGTGCTGGTGACGATGTTATCAAAGTTACCCAAGGCTATAGCGCCGATATTAATGCTGGCAGTGGCGATGATAAAGTCACGGTTGGTAACTACGCAGCGACCGTCGATCTTGGCGCTGGCAATAATACCTTAACAGTGACAAATGCTATCAATGGCAGGTTAACGGCAGCTGATGGCAATGATGTGGTTAATATAGGCTCGTCAAGTTCATCGATTGACTTAGGCGATGGTGTAAATGAGTTAACTGTTGATGCAGGCATTAGTGGCAATTTAACGCTCGGTGATGGCAACGATACGGCGGTTATAGGCGCTGCTATAAATAATGTTGACTTAGGTGATGGTGAAAATGCCTTTAGTGCTGGTGGCGTAGTCGCTTCTATTATCAGCGGTTCAGGCAAAGACGATGTCACCATCGGAGGGCATGCAACCACAGTCCATCTTGGAGATGGTGACAATGTATTAGATGTGGGCGGTTATACCCGATACCTATCAACTGGCGATGGTCACGACAGAGTCACGCTTGATTCTACACTGCATACCAATAGCCGAGATGATCAACTTGATTTAGGCGATGGTAATAACTTTTTAACCATTACTGGTAGCGCAATGGGCCTAAATATTAATACTGGTGATGGCACTGATACCTTGGACTTATTCCGCGTCGGCCCATCAATGTCTTATATGACAGATGTCACTACTGGAGCTAGTAAAGACACTATTACAGTGCGCGATGAAGCCTATGCTAATTTCGATCTTGGCGAAGGCAATGACACTTTACGAGTGACTAATAAGAATGTTTATGGTGCCATCGATAGTGGCTCCGGTAACGATGTTGTAGAAATTACACATGGCTTTGCCGCAAATGTTAGCACTGGCGATGGTAATGACGAAGTCACTATCGGCCAATACGCCGCCACAATTTCTCTTGGTGATGGTAATAATACCTTAGACGTGGAAGGCGCTGTAAATGGTGCGTTATCAGCGGGAAGTGGCAAAGATATTATTGAGATAGGCTCAGCATCTTCATCAATTGATTTAGGTGACGGCAACAATGAGTTAATTGTCGATGCACATGTTAATGGTCGCCTTGATGTAGGAGATGGTGATGACACCATCACCATAGGAGCAGGTGCAACTGATGTAACATTAGGCGATGGCATTAATCGCTTTACCGCAGGCGCTAATGTTACATCAGTCAATGCAGGAGAAGATCGAGATATTGTTGATGTTGGAGGCCATCTAACAACAGTCCACTTAGGCGATGGTGACAACGAATTAACGGTTGATGATTATACGCGTTACCTGAGTACAGGTAGTGGTGATGATGTGGTGACTTTGGGCTCAACGCTTCACACGAACAGCCGTGATGATCAGCTTGATCTTGGCGATGGCGACAATACATTAACTATTACTGGCAGTGCGATGGGGCTTAATGTCAATACTGGCTCTGGCACCGATGTACTTAACTTCGCACAGATTGGCCCATCGACGAGTTATATGTCTGATGTCACTACTGGTGCGGGACGAGATACGGTGACGGTTACAGGTGTTGCTTACGCTAACTTTGATTTAGGTGAGGGTGATGACACTCTGAAAGTAACCACCTCAAATGTTCACGGTACTATCGACACAGGTGCTGGTCACGATACCATCGAAATTGACAACGGATTTGCCGCTGCAATTAATACAGGGGCTGGTAATGATGATGTCTCTGTCGCTAACTATGCGGCGAGTGTGGATCTAGGCGATGGTCGAAATACATTAAATGTAACCAATAGCGTTAATGGCAATATTAATGCTGGTGATAGCAAAGATGTTGTAACTGTTGGCAGTGTTACCGGTAGTATCAGCTTGGGGGATGGCGCTAACGAGTTTACAACGACTGCTGGTGTCGCTGGCCAAATGACCTTTGGTAAAGATAACGATACCGTGACTATCGGTACAACGGCTACGAGTGTCGACCTTGGTGATGGCAACAATCACTTTAGTGCAGGTTCAAGCGTGAGTACTGTTGTTAACGCAGGCGACGGCGATGATGTTATTGATATCACAGGCTATGCAACAAGTGTCCATTTAGGTGATGGTGATAATACGCTCGATGTCGGCGGTTATACACGCTATGTCAGCATGGGGGATGGCGATGATGTGGTTACACTCGAGTCAACCCTACATACAAATAGCAGAGATGATCAGCTTGATTTAGGTAACGGTGATAATACGTTGACCATTACTGGCAATGCTATGGGATTAAATATTACCTCTGGTAGTGGTGATGATACCTTTAGCTTGCAGCAAGTGGGCCCAAGCAGTAGTTATTTAACTGATGTTGAAGTAGGAGCTGGCGATGATTTTGTCACAGTTGCGAAAGCATCTTACGCCAATTTTGATCTGGGAAGTGGCCGTGATTATCTTAAATTAGAAGCGGGGCTTACTGGTACAGCAGACGGTGGTGATGGTCATGACGCGGTTCGACTAAATCAAACCTTAGCGCAATGGGAAGCTGCATCGCAGTCAGTACGCGATCAATACACTAACTTTGAACAACTTGCCTTTAACGATATTACTATTATTACTAACGCGTTAGCAGAAGATGTTGCCAACGGCGCTGAAGTGGGTATTCAAGCTGATCTTAACGATCTTGAAGGCGATATTACTTACAGTATTGTCGATAAAAATGGCAAGAAATTGACTAACGGACCGTTCGAAATAGATCCTAACACAGGTTTAGTCACTGTACGTGACGCGACGCAAATCGACTTTGAAAATCAGCAGTTCATGGACGTTATCGTGCAACGTAAAGTCGATGGTGGCGGTAAGTCTAATGAAATCTTTAGAGTAGAAATCGCAGATGCAAATGATCCTGTGATTGCTGAAAATGATTTAATTGCTACGGATACTGGCGGGCCAGGTATCGATTTTAACCACGTATTTACTTTCGACCAAAGACGTTTATTAGCCAATGACGTTGATCAGGATGGTGATCCATTACAGGTAGTGGCAGTTAACTCGCTGACTAAAGGGGACGTAGTTCTTAATAACGATGGAACCATTACTTTTACGCCCGGCAATAAATTCAAAGGAACTGCGACGTTCGAATACACGGTATCAGACGGTAATAGTACTGATACGGCTGTAGTAACCGTCAAATATCAAGAAGACAAGACTGCTGAGGGAGTTATCGTAGATGAGAATGCCCTTAATGTTTCTGGTGCTGCTAATGTTCAAGTCGCAGTGACAATGCCGACGATTGAACTAGTTGACGATGACGGTTCAGAGTCACTCATTGCAGTGATGAGCGGTATTAAAGATGGATTTGTGTTGCGAGATACTAGCGATGCAAGCCATGTCTTTACGGCAAGTAGTGGTAATAATTCAGTCGATATTTCAGACTGGAACTTATCAACCCTTACAATTCAAGCTAATGCCAATGAAACCAGTGAACATCAAATGACGCTGTCATTAAGTACACGTGAATCAAATGGTGGTGCTATCAGTAGCATTACCACAGTAACCTTCACTGTTGGTATGACGCGTTGTCCTATTATCCTTGATTTAGATGGCGATGGCGTTGAAACTCTCGGCTTAGAGCACGGTGTGTCATTTGATATTGACAATGATGGCACGCAAGAAACCACTGGTTGGGTTGGCAAAGACGATGGTTTACTGGTTCGCGATGTGAATAATGACGGTATCATTAACAATGCTTCTGAGCTTATTGGTCAAGACACTGTTAAATCAAATGGTCAACGCGCGGTAGATGGCTATGACGCGCTGCGCGATCTGGATACAAATAACGATGGCGTATTTAACGCACAAGATGACGCGTGGTCGCAAATGCAAGTATGGCAGGACCGCAATTCTGATGGTATTTCACAACAAGATGAAATGCTGACGTTAGCGCAAGCCGGTGTTAATGAAATTGCACTGCAATCTGAGTCAACCAGCATTGATGATAAAGGTAATATCATTGGTGAAACTGGTACTTATACAGATAGCGACGGTAATGAGCAACAAATGGCTGATGTGTGGTTTGCTTATCAGGAAGTAGAAGTGAACGCAGAGCACCACAATGAGACAGGGGAATCAGACGTCTATGTATTTACTGAAGCCACTGGCTTGTTGGACACCATTAAGGACTTCAATGTTGATCTCGATAAGCTCGACCTATCAGAGTTATTAATTGACGAATCAGTTGAGAATTTAGGTCAATATTTAGATTTTAACTTCGACGAACAAGGCACTACCATCTTGATTAGTGCCGATGGTGGTGAGGAAGTGACTTCAACAATAGTGTTGGATGGTGTTGATTTATCAGAGGTATATGGCACTGTTGATACGAGTACTATTTTAAATGGATTAATGGGTGAGGACGCATCTGGTGCGTTATTAATCTCGCAAGAATCGACAAGTAGCGAAACTCCACCAACGTCATTGGACGACTTAGATCAGGACACTATTTATTAAACAATAAATTGAATAGTTCAAGGGCGGATATAGCAATATATCCGCCTTTTTTATGCGTTAATTAGCGTGCCAGTGGCCGCTTTTACCACCTTGTTTTTCTAACACTTTAACCTCAGAAATCACCATCATAGGGTCACTTGCTTTACACATATCAAATAGCGTTAGTGCCGCGACGGACGCAGCAGTCAAGGCTTCCATTTCGACACCTGTTTTACCTGTCAATTTACACAAACTCTCTACACGTACACTGTTGGAATCGGCAAGTATTTCGAAGTCGACAGCGACCTTAGTCAGCATTAAAGGATGACAAAGGGGAATTAAGTCACTGCACCTTTTGGCTGCTTGAATACCAGCGATACGCGCGACACCAAATACGTCGCCCTTTGTGTGCTTTCCGTCCGTTATTAACGCTAAAGTTTCTGGTGTCATGGTAATTAATGCCTGAGCCCGCGCCACTCGAACGCTGTTATCTTTACTACTAACGTCAACCATATTGGCTTCGCCTTGATGATTCAGGTGAGTTAATTGACTCATTGTGTGCTCCAGAGCTGCTGTACAAATTAGACCGTAGTTTGCCTACAACCTGTAGAAATTCAAGGGGAGAGTGGATAAATGTCGCACCTCTTAGTGTTTTAAGAGGTGCGCACGGCAGGTAATTAAGTCGTGGTATTGAGTAACTTGTTACCAAGTACGATCAGATTTTGAGTATCGATAGAGCCACACACAAGCATACTGTGTTGCTTCCGCGTAGATGCATCTTTAAATTGGCTAACGAAGGTGTGTTGCGACCAATTAAAATTACTCGGATAAATTTCCATCTCTTTAATTTGACCTAAAATTCGATCACAGTCGCCTGCTGTATCAGATGATAGCTCAGGATCAGATAACGGCATGCGATGGGTATGTGCTTGCGCAATATGATGAGATTTTAGCAATGCAAATGCTTGCGGATCATCTGGAATATTAACCACCAGAATCTTGACTCCAGCTTCTGTTAACAATCTAAATTCTTCCAAGGCGATTTCATTTGATTGAACAGTATCGTAAGTTACCTCTAATACAAGCTGGGCAGGTGAGTACTGATAGGTATTTAACAGATCTTTAATATGTTGCGCCAAACCAGGCTCTGCCAGTTGATCATTGACTAGTTTTACTTGCAGCTCTAAATTGTCTAATCCTGAGTTGCTCCATTGTGTCGCATACTTAATGGAATTTTCTAATAACCAATCATGCAATGGTTTGCTTAAACTGCCATGCTTTGCAGAAGCAATAAATTTCTTCGTATCTTGCGTATTATATGCGCGATGATGCCAGCGCACATGAGCGATACAACGTGCTACTTGTTGATTGGAAAAGTCGATGACAGGTTGGTAATTGACCGCGAGCTCCTTAAGGTCAATTGCACGCTTAAGCTGTGCATTGAGGTGCTGTTCGCTATTGTAAATTCCCAAAATATGTTGATTAAAGGTTTGAATGTCGCTGTTTTGTTCTAGTTTAGCTTGTTGCATCGCGGCATCAGCGTACTGAATCAGCGCTTCGTCACTTGTGGCATGTAATGGGTGTAAGCTAATACCAATTGCACATTCTGGCTCTATAGTCGCGCCGTTAATTGTTAGGGACTGATTGATTTTCATCTTAATCTTATCCGCAACGACATAAGCATCTTCCGCCAGATTTAGCCCTTCAAGCAACACTGCAAACTCATGGCGTCCGAAACGAGCAATAGTATCGTGATCACGGGTGATTTGAGTAATGCGCTGCGCCATGACTTTAATTGCCGCTATGTGGTTTGCTTCGCTAATATCTTTTAAAAACGGCTTGATAGAGATAACGATGATAGCGCTCTTGTGGCCATCACGCTCATGGCGTTTGATTGACTGATTCAAACGATCTTGCAGCACAGAGCGAGAAGGGAGCATAGTCACGCGATCAACAGCGCGGCTATTGATAATGCGTTCTTCTAGCGCCTTGTGGTCGCTAATATCACGGAAAGTACACAAGTAACGGCTTATTTCTTCGTTTTCAAATGAAAGGGCGCAGATGTGTTGATTGGTCGGATAAACCTCGCCATCTTTTTTAACGTTCCACAATTCGCCATCCCAGCTATGACTCTCTTTAACTTGTTTGTTTATCTTGTCGTAAATACATTGATCAAAGAAAGTTGCTCGGTTAATCGAAGATAATTGTTGGCCAACCGATTCTTCTTCACTAAACCCAGTCATATCGACGAAGGCTTGGTTCACTTTCAAAATTGTATTGCGTTGATTTGTAATCGCCATCGCATCGAGGGAGGAATTAAACACACGATCTGACATGTCGCGCATCATCGCTTTTTCTGAATCTTTTTCTGCAATTTCAATAGTGCCTAGCATGAATAGTGCTTTACCATTGTCATCACAAGTTACGTGACCGTGCTGGTGAACAAACAGGCGCTCACCGTCTGGAAGTTCAATGTGATGGCTAATGTTGAGATCATTACCAAAAATCACCGCCTCGTTAATGGCATTGCTCACATCTTCTCGTTCGTCTTTGGGAATCGCGGCAAGTAGCTTTTCTTGCGTAATCTCAGACGCCGTATCTTTAATGCCGTATATTTCATAAGTTTTTGGCGACCACAATAAGTTGTCTGTGCCAAATTCCCAATGCCAGCTGCCAATGCCATTTACATTTTGCGAAAAGTCATACATCGCGGAGATCCGTGATTGATGTTCTCTTAATACTTCTTGTTGTTCAACATCAGTAAACGAAACTATCGACAGTAAGTTTGTCCCATCCATCACTTGGGTGATATCAATTTCAACTCTAAATTCATCGCCTTTATTGGTGATTAATTTGGTGGAACTGTTTTTAGCGGTTTGATTACTCTGTAGTGACATAATCTGATTTAAGAGTGCCGCGGGTGCTTTCACTACAAGTTGTTCTAAGTGTTTAGATAATAAATGACTCATACTGTAGCCAGTCATTTCGCATGCTTTGGCATTGGCACTAACAATATCGCCAGAGCGATTGACAATCAGTGTTGGCACTGAAGAGTGGCGATACATCTTATCGAGTTCTTCGCGGTTATGCTTCGCTAATATATCGCGGCTCACATTATGTCTTGTTCGCCAGTGATTGATGATCAAAAACATTATGAGCGGAATAATGATCAAGCTAGAAAGTACGAGTAGCGACACTTCTTTAATCACGCCACTAATATATTGTGCTTCATCGTGATATTGATCTGTTGATAGCGTAGTCAGCTTATCGACGGCTTCTTGTCCTTGGCTTGCATAGAGAGAATCGCCAATGGCATTGTATTTTTCCGTCTGTCCTTTTGCAGCGAAATTAACGATTAAGTAAAACGAGTTTTTAAGTTTGGTAATTTCTTCGCCTGCCGTCATCAACAAACGAGTTTCTACAACATTTAGACCTGGTAGATTACGGTATTCAACGAGCGTTTCTTTATAGCGTTCGAGCTCTGATTTTATGTGGTTCTCGGTGATCTTGTTGGGGGCAAAAGCATAGCGACGAATGTCACCTAATAATCCTTGCTCGCTAAAGGCATTTGAAAGGGTCTCATTTACTTGCTGTTTTTTGACCAACACATTGCGATAGTCTGTCCATTTATCATCCAAATAATTGGCTTTCTGATAAAGTTTACTAGTTATGAATATTGAAAGTGTCGTTAAAATGACCGTAATGACTACAGTGAAAATAACAGAGAGTGTGGTGGTATTTTTAGTAGATGAGTGTTGATTCATAATATTCCATTTACGCGAACTACAATCGCTATCCTTCCTCGTGGACGTAGTTATCGCGATACGATAAAAACTAACAGCGAACACATAATATACAAGTAATTATAATCTAGCGTATTTTTTTATCGTAATGCAATGGTATTAGTTAATTTTTTAATACCGTCTCTTGTTCTTGCGGGACAAGTTTTATCTGCGGTGGGATTGGCAGTGAATCGATGCGTGCTGCAAGCTCAAGGTCTATCGGTGCAAGCTTACTATCGAGATCCATTGCGATTAACGTATCGTAATAGCGACGGATACTATCAACATAGTGCACAGCTTCGCGGCCTCTAGCATAACCGTGCTTAGTTTTGCGGTAATATTTCTTTTTCTCTAGCAGCGGCAGCATCTGTTTTACATGACTCCAACTATTGGGGTTCTTGCCTGATTGCTGTGCTAATTTACGCGCATCCATTAAGTGGCCATAGCCAACGTTATATGACGCTAGTGCAAACCAAAAGCGCTGCGACTCGGGAATAGATTCGGGTAGGCGCGCCAATAACCGTTTGAGATATTTCGCACCACCTTCGATACTTTGCTCGGCATTAAGACGACTCTTAACGCCCATCTGTTTCGCAGTTGGCAATGTCAGCATCATCATACCGCGCACACCGGTTGGTGATTTGGCGCGGGGGTTCCAATGGGATTCTTGATAAGATAGGGCAGCGAGTTGCTCCCATTTAATGCCATCGGCGTTTAGCTCAAATAATATTTGATATTTAGGAAGCTTCTTATCAATAGCCTTAATAAAGGCGCGTGTATCGACATAATCAAAGCGTTGAACATGGCCAAAGTACTTCTCTTCGAGTTGCGCCATTGCCCCGCTTGATTGCTGCTCGCCAAAAAAAGCAATAACTTGGCTATATAAGGAGTCATCGTCATTATCCGCTAGCGCCCATGCTAAAGAATCGTCACGTGTCACCGTAAATGCCAAACTTAAATCCGGATAAATACGACGATTACGTGCCAACACATTGGAATCGGCTAGGGTGTAATCAATCTGCTCATCAATGACTAACTTTAATAATTCGTCAGGGTTGTGCTCATTGGTTGTTTGCCAATTGAGATCGGGATTATCTAATTTAAGTTGTGACAAGGTATCAACATGGCTACTGGCTTTAGCAACCATCAAGGTGCCCGTAAGATCTTTGAGTTTGCGCGGACGTTTCTTTCCCTGCTTAAATACGATCTGTTGTGACACTTGATAAAACGGCGGGCCAAAACGCATCTTCTGCAATCGTGCCTGAGTTACTGTAAGGCCACTGGCGATAATGTCGATCTTCCCTTCATTCATTTGCGCGAATAGTTCGCTCAAATCGGCATTAGATACAATTTGCAGCTCAACACCGAGATAGGCGGCAAACTGCTGTGCTAATTCGCTGTCCATGCCAACGGCGCTTTTTTCGCCTTCGAAATAACTAGTTGGGCTATATAAGGTACCAATCACCAAAACTTTATCGTCTTTAATTTCGTCTAAATGAGTTTCATCGGTAGGCTGGGTGCACGAAAGCACAAATAAACAACTTAAAGCGATGCTTATTTGTTGGCCGAATGTCAATTTAGAACGTTTAGATATCAAAGTGTTAGCCCAATAAAATACAAGTTTTACGTCTGCTGGATAGTTATAGCAGATGCTGCCAAAAATAGCGATGTGAGAAATATCACATTAATGGTTAATTTTGTGATCTGTTTCACTTATAATAGCGCCAAATTTTTTCCCATCCACAGTTAATTGGTGAATATTCCTATGGAAATCCTTCGCGGAGCCCCTGCGCTTTCTGACTTTCGTACAAAAAAATTGCTAGCTAGTTTTGCCGACATCAATGTGCCTGTTACGGGCATTTATGCCGAGTTTATGCACTTTGCAGATCTCAGTGGCGAATTATCAAGCGATGAACTGACTAAGCTTGAAAAGTTATTAACTTACGGTCCAACGATTGCTGAGCACCAACCTCAAGGTGAACTGATTTTAGTCACGCCGCGTCCGGGCACTATCTCGCCGTGGTCATCTAAAGCGACAGACATCGCCCACAACTGTGGTTTAACCCAAATTAACCGTCTAGAACGTGGTATTGCTTACTACATCGAAGGTGAAGTGAGCGACGAGCAACATCAGCAAGTGGTGAACTTGTTACACGATCGCATGATGGAAATCGCTACTAACTCAATGGAAAGTGCGCAGCAATTATTTGTTAAGGCTGAGCCGGGGCAAATGCAAAGTGTTGACGTGATTGGCGGTGGTAAAGACGCATTAGTTAAAGCTAACGTTGAAATGGGTCTGGCACTAGCAGACGATGAAATCGACTACCTAGTTAACGCCTTTACCGGTCTAAACCGCAATCCAAACGACATCGAACTAATGATGTTCGCACAAGCGAACTCAGAGCATTGTCGTCATAAGATCTTCAACGCCGATTGGACAATCGACGGTGAAAAACAACAAAAATCATTATTTAAAATGATCAAAAACACCTACGAAACGCATCCAGAAAACGTACTGTCTGCTTATAAAGACAACGCGTCGGTAATGGTAGGTAATAAAGCAGGGCGTTTCTTCCCAAATCCAGAAACTCGCGAATACGAATACAACCAAGAAGATATCCATATCTTAATGAAGGTTGAAACCCACAATCACCCAACAGCAATCTCGCCATACCCAGGCGCGGCAACGGGCTCTGGTGGTGAAATTCGCGACGAAGGCGCAACAGGTCGTGGCTCTAAGCCAAAGGCTGGCTTAACAGGTTTTACCGTATCTAACTTAAACATTCCGGGCGCAAAGCAGCCATGGGAAGCGAATTACGGCAAGCCTGATCGCATTGTTTCTGCATTAGACATTATGATTGAAGGCCCACTTGGCGGCGCGGCGTTTAACAACGAATTCGGTCGTCCTGCGTTATGTGGTTACTTCCGTACTTATGAAGAGCAAGTAAACTCCCACAACGGTCTAGAAGTTCGCGGTTACCACAAACCAATTATGATTGCTGGTGGCTTGGGTAACATTCGCGAGCAACACGTTGAAAAAGGTGAAATTCCAGTAGGCGCGAAGCTAATCGTCCTTGGTGGCCCTGCGATGAACATCGGCCTTGGCGGCGGTGCGGCATCGTCAATGGCATCAGGTCAATCAGCGGAAGACTTAGACTTTGCTTCTGTACAACGTGAGAACCCAGAAATGGAGCGTCGTTGTCAGGAAGTTATTGACCGTTGTTGGCAGCTAGGCGAAGACAACCCAATCGCCTTTATTCATGATGTTGGCGCAGGGGGTATTTCAAATGCATTCCCAGAATTAGTACACGACGGTGGTCGTGGCGGTAAGTTTGAACTACGCAACGTACCAAACGATGAGCCGGGTATGGCACCACACGAAATCTGGTGTAACGAATCACAAGAGCGCTACGTAATCGCAGTACCAAGCGACAAAATCGACGAGTTTGACGCTATCTGTCAACGTGAACGCGCGCCATACGCCATCGTTGGTGAAGCGACACAAGAAGAACATCTAACACTTTCTGATAGCCACTTCGATAATACCCCAATCGATATGCCGCTTGACGTATTACTTGGTAAGCCACCAAAAATGAGCCGCGACGTTAAAACACAAACGGCTAAAGGTGAAGCGTTAGCAACAGACGATATTTCATTAGATGACGCGGTAATGCGTGTACTTAGCTTGCCAACCGTTGCCGATAAAGGCTTCTTGATCACCATCGGTGACCGTACCGTAACTGGTTTAGTAGCACGTGACCAAATGGTTGGCCCGTGGCAAGTACCAGTAGCAAACTGTGCTGTTACCGCAGCGAGTTTCGATACGTACGGCGGTGAAGCCATGGCAATGGGCGAGCGTAGCCCAATCGCACTGCTTAACTTTGGCGCATCGGCGCGTATGTCAGTGGCTGAAGCCATTACCAATATCGCATCAACGCACATCGGCGACATTAGCCAAATTCAAATGTCGGCGAACTGGATGTCGGCAGCTGGTCACCCAGGTGAAGACGCTGGTTTATACGAAGCTGTTAAAGCGGTAGGCGAAGAGTTATGTCCGGCATTAGGCATTACTATCCCAGTTGGTAAAGACTCGATGTCGATGAAAACGAAATGGCAGGAAAATGGCGAAGACAAATCTGTTACCGCGCCAATGTCATTAATCATGACAGCATTCGCGCCGGTGGCAGACATTCGCAACACGCTAACGCCGCAACTGATTACTGACGAAGGTGAAACGCAACTATTACTTATCGACTTAGGTAACGGTCAAGCGCGTTTAGGCGGCTCTGTATTAGCGCAGGTTTACAAGCAACTTGGTGATGTAACGCCAGACGTTGACAACCCTGAGTTATTAAAAGGCTTCTTCACCGCAATTCAAACCTTATTAGCTGAGGGTAAATTACTGTCTTACCACGATCGTTCAGATGGCGGTTTATTCACAACGCTCACAGAAATGGCGTTCGCGGGTAACACTGGTTTAGACATCAACTTGCCACAAGGCGATGTATTAGCGCAGCTATTTAACGAAGAGCTAGGTGCGGTAATCCAAGTTAAGAATGAAGATATCGACGCAGTAAACGCGGTGTTAGCGGCTAATGGTTTAACAAGCTTAACTAGTACAGTAGCAACACTAAACGATAACAACACAGTTAACGTGTTTGTTGATGGCAATGCTGAATTTAGCGCAACACGCTCAGATTTACGCAAACTGTGGTCGAAAACCAGCTATGAAATGCAAAAGCTGCGTGATAACCCAGCGTGTGCCGAGCAAGAATACGCACTAAAAACTGACGATAGCAACCCAGGTCTATTTGCTGACTTATCATTTGATATCAATGAAGACGTGGCAGCGCCATACATCGCAACAGGTGCTAAACCACAAGTAGCTATCCTGCGCGAGCAGGGGGTTAACTCCCACGTAGAAATGGCGGCGGCGTTTAACCGCGCTGGTTTCGCGGCGAAAGATGTACACATGTCAGATATCCTTTCTGGCAAGGTATCGCTAGAAGAATTCCACGGCATGGTTGCTTGTGGCGGTTTCTCTTACGGTGACGTACTAGGCGCTGGTGAAGGCTGGGCGAAATCAATCTTGTTTAACGATTTAGCACGCGACCAATTCGGTAACTTCTTCAGCCGCGACAACACCTTCAGCTTAGGTGTGTGTAATGGCTGTCAGATGCTATCAAACCTAAAAGAGCTAATCCCGGGCAGCGATTTATGGCCACACTTTGTGCAAAATAAATCTGAGCGTTTTGAAGCGCGCTTTAGCTTAGTGAAAGTTCAAGAATCACCATCAATGTTCCTAAACGGTATGGCGGGTTCTGTAATGCCAATTGCTGTATCACACGGTGAAGGTCACGCCGAGTTTAAAGACGCTGCGGCAGCACAAGCGGCATTAAACAGCGGCACAGTGGCACTGCAATACGTTGATAACCACGGTCAAGTTACTGAAAACTACCCATCCAATCCAAACGGTTCGGTAGCTGGTATCACTGGCTTAACCACGACAGATGGCCGTGTAACCATCATGATGCCACACCCAGAGCGTGTATTCCGCGCTGTGGCTAACTCATGGCACCCGAAAGCATGGCGCGAAGACAGCCCATGGATGCGTATGTTCCGCAACGCACGTGTTAATGTAGGGTAAGCGATAAGCTAATTCGCTAAATTGAGAAAACCGCCAATGACGAGAGTTATTGGCGGTTTTTTATCTAGTTCATATTTTTCAAGTCATGTCAGCAATATTAAAAGTCTCAGTGAGTAAACTATTTAACTGCTGTTAATTAATTTGAGGCACTGGTTTAATACGCTGATCTTTGATAGTTCCCTGATGCTTGAAGATACAATAAGGTATTGTTATTATATCGAAAAAATCAATAGGGATTATTTTGAAACATAAAATTTTATTCACAATTGTTTTATTTATTACTGGTTGTGCAGCACCTATTTATTCTCCTCCCAAAGATGCGAAAACTGCAGTTATAGAGTTTGAGTCGCAAGTGGTTATTTCTAAAACAATGGGAAATACTTACACTTCTGTATTCTTATTTCCTTCAACGAAATGTGACAAGGTTTTTCACCTTGGGCTACTCGAAGCCTCGAAAGAAGAAACTAAATCTTTTCAATCAATACTTGAAACAGGTAAGTCTTATGTAATTACTTTTAGGACGCCTGATTTCAGAGGCGTCACAGATCAACGACAGAATTACGTGAGTAAACTAATTACTCCGGAAGAGGGAAAGTTTTATAAATTCGAAGTTTTTCCCCCACACCGTGCTTTAGGGTATGAGAAGATAGGAGAGGAATTAGTTAGTACTTCAGCAATAAAAGATACAGATAAAACTTGTAGATATTAGAGTAAATAAGGCCAGACTAACTTAATCATTAATCTGGGCAAACCGCCAATAACGAGAGTTGTTGGCGGTTTTTTTTGAATACTATAAGTGGACTCAATCTCAATGGGTGCAGCTAATTGAACAAACTATCGTTTAATACAAACTTCATCTGCAACTGCATAACAAAGTTTATCGCTTTTAATAAATGGACTACTGTTCAGATAAGGTTCTTGCCACTGCTTTTTCGATAATATCACTTCTTCAACGCCTTTGGGGTTTGAAACTTTAAGGCGTAGCAATTGTAACTCCAAATCAATATTAATGATTCTTGAATACAAATCTGTATATTTGGGCATCGTCGTAATTGTAATTAAATGACCCACGATGTTATTTAAGTTAGTCGCAATACTGCAGAATGAGCATCTTTGATAAAATTCGTGCTGCTCATGAAATTCCGCGATAATATCTTTCATTGATTTAACATCTTGAAAATATTGTGCTTTAGTACTAGTAGTTGAGATAACTTGAGTAAGGTAAAACTCGCCAATTTCATTAAAGGTCATATGTTTCTTGAACATTAACATTTTCATAATGAAATTCTGAGAGTTTGGAACGTCTTTTGTTTTCGAGAAAATGTCTTCAGATGTTAAAAGGCTAATCATGTAATATAGCTCGGAGCGCCAAACCTCATTGAAAGTTATTTCTTCGCTCGTTAAAGGCTTTAGTAAATCGATTTTTGGGTTACTCTTCTTAACAATAAGTCGTGTTATCAAAGGCAGATGAATCTGGCTAAAATTTGAAATAGAAATGATCTTGAATATAAATTCGTTAGTCGTCGCCATAAATTTACGATCAATTGTGATTAATCGAGTAATTGATTTTTCTGCTTCTTCTATTTGTTCGCTTTCGAGTTTATATAGAATGTCCAACGCAGCTAATCTATAGAGCACTGTAAAATCATAATTAGTCTTGACTAGTAAAGGGTTTAAGGCTTGAAAGTTATCGAACTCTGCCAATTTATAAAATCGATTTAAATATACTTGGTTGTCCGAAATTAACTTAGTTAAATCTTGGCTCTGCTCTATGATAGTCGCGATACAAGATTCAGTATTCAGGTCACAGTAAGGGATGCTTTCTTCTGTACTCGGGAATTCGACTTGTGGGTATCGAATAGGAGAAATTTCTCGTACCGAAATTGCTCTAAGTTCTTTAACTTGCTTTTTATACGTATTAACAGCTAATTGGTACGGGTTGTCACTATCTAAATATTGCCAACTCATCATTTCGATATACACATTGTTATCGAGATTTATAGGTTTTGCATATTGCTGTTGGATAGCGATGATTTCTGGATTGAGATCTTCATCGGCAAAGAGGTAATAGAGGCTAGCGCTAATGATAACGGCACAAACTAGAACTATATAACGAATTTTCATATCACTTCCTTGTGTTCGCAATCATGTTAAATACACTTCGCTGGTTTCGGCAAACCTGCAATTCTAGTCGCTTGCTTGGCTGGGCCTTTTGGGAATAGGCTGTAGAGATAGCGGCTGTTGCCTTTTTCGGGACCGAATTCTTTGGCGACGGCTTTTACTAACATGCGCACGGCTGGGCTGGTGTCGAATTCTATGTAGAATTGACGGATGAAGTTCACTACTTGCCAGTGCTCGCTCGTTAGTGTGATGTTTTCTAACCCTGCGATGTGCTCAGCGAGTTCTTCGTTCCAATCGTCGAGGTTGGTTAGGTAGTTGTGCTTGTCGACGGCGTAGTCTTTGCCGTTAAAATGAATGCCTTCACTCATAAAATTCGTTACCAATTAACTAGTGGTTGGTGATTGGCGGTGAGTTTAACAAAGTCACTCAGTTCAATCACTTGAATATAGCTTGATATGTGATCGCTTAGTCCTCGCGCTGTAATATCGCTCTCTAATGCATAAACTGCTCGATACTCATTTAACGCACTTTTTGTTGTAGCTGCTGTTGCGGCAATAACGGCATCTTGGGTTAATACGAGTGATAGCTTGTCTGATGCTGGCGGCAGCGCTTTGGTAAAGGGGGATTTAGTGGCAATAACTAACATAATTACATTCTATCCTATCGCTTTATGAACACAGCTTGTTAAAAGCTCAGCGTTTGATCAAAGGTCGCCAGTTTATCCATCCAATCTTGTGATGGCAGGGCGATAACATCGATATTTAATTTATCGATAGACAATCCGCGCTCGGTTAACGAGTCGCTGCATACAAAAACATCTTCAATGTCATATAAGTCAAGTAAACCGTAGGTTTTGCTCAAATCCTTATTACCCGTTAAATCGGCCTTGGTATTTTCAAGTAATTGAAATACACCATCGCCTTGGAAGAATAGGGCTACAGGACGATCATAACTAGCATTTGCAAGCAGCATATCTAACGATTCACGGTAATTATTGACGCCAAAGGGTGCTGTTTGGTTAATAATGGCTAGGTTCTTCATCATCACTCCTTAAAATTGAATCAAGCGATCGGCATTGGCAGATGCCGTAACAAACTCGCCTAAACCACCTAGCTCGAAACCTTCTGCTAGATTGTGGGCGCTAAGTTTTTGTTCATCGGCAACTTGCTCGTCACATACGCCGCGGCGCAATGACGCTGAAATACAGCTAATTAAAGGCACTTGATGCTCTTTATTCAGTGACTGCCACAGCGCTAATACATTAGTTTCGCCAGATGCGATAGAGGTGAGGCCGTTGGTATTACTGATGCCTTGATAGAAAAAAACTTGGCTAATGCGCTGACCTTGTTTTAACAACTCACACGCAAATCGATAGCCGCTGTGACTACCTTGCTGTGTGATATCGCTATTAATAACTAGCACGTAATTTAAAGAATCTGTCGACATTGAGTGCTAAAACCCTGTGGTTGAGAATTTTCAAAAATCTGTAGGCAATAAAAAGCCCCGCAGAGCGAGGCATTATAACAATCTAATTTAATTTTATGGCTATTTATTTTGACGTTAGCGACTTTGATAATAAATCAATAATGCTGCTATCAGTCATATAGCCAAACCAATTAATCGTCGCTTGCACCGATAAGGCTCAATAGGCTAACGAATAAATTGTAGATGTTTAGGTATAGAGCAACTGTTGCACGAATGTAATTAGTTTCGCCGCCGTTAACGATGCGTGAAGTATCGAACAGGATGAAACCAGACATTAATAATACGATAGCTGCGCGTAGTGCTAAGTAAACCGCTGGTACTGCAAAGAAGATGTTAGCGATTGAAGCAACAAGAACAACGATTAAACCAACAGTTAAGAAGCCGCCCATGAATGAGAAGTCTTTCTTAGTTGTTAACGCGTAAGCAGATAAACCGAAGAAGATTAATGCTGTGCCGCCAAGAGCCTGCATAATCGTTTCACCGCCGTTGCTCATCGCTAGGTAAGTGTTAAGGATTGGTCCTAATGCCATACCCATACAGCCAGTGAAGATGAATGTCCAAAGCAGACCTTGCGCGCTGTCTGCTTTCTTATGAACGATGAATAAGCTAACCATGCCAGCAATAAAGAAACCGAAGTAACCGATAGTGCCCATGTTTAAGAATGTGCTGATGAACGCAGTAACAGCACTGAAAGCTAGCGTCATAGCTAGAAGAGAGTAGGTATTGCGTAATACCTTGTTGGTTTGCAGCGCTGACTCTTGAGACGCGCTATAAGTAGTACGATGTTCCATATAAGACTCCGTGTTTTACAAATTGTAATTTGAAAGTTGGGATGACTATAGCATAACTTTTTAAATGTCATAATATGACATAGCCACTTTGTACGTAGTTGACCGTAAAATAATCAAATAGTTTATATTTTTTAATTATTAACGAATTTCGCTTGCAATGAAAAATGGTTTCTATATTATACACCCCCGCTGGAGAGATGGCAGAGTGGTCGAATGCACCGGTCTTGAAAACCGGCAGGGGTTAATAGCCCCTCTAGGGTTCAAATCCCTATCTCTCCGCCATATTTAGAAAAGCCGCCTAATTTTATAATTAGGCGGCTTTTTGCTTTTCTGGGGTTTGTGAAATTTACTTTGGGTGTTTTGAAGTGGTTGTTTGGGATTAACGCCTCGCTAAGAAGCACTCAATAGAACAGAAACCAACTGTTTTTTGTTCTATTGAGTGCCTTGTTATGTTTCGGTTCCGAATACAAACTTTTTATTGTGAATCAAACCAAGACTCGGTTTGTACCTTTCCAATGGATGTTCAGTTTTTTCATCTCTAGAGAAGCATGATTTCATAATATAGGACAAAAATATTTTTAATTCAGATGTATAGAAATCAGGTGTGGGGCTCCACGTGAGCCTGTGATGTACAGCTTCATCTTCATCCTTTTCATAAAAGGTACCTTGACCTAGCTTTAGAATAGAGCCTCTCCCTAAAACTGTGATGAGATCAGAATAGTGCGTTTCTGAGAACATGAGTTCACTATAGGCATTAGGCAAGCTTTCATTCCCAATTGAAGATTTGAAACAAAACCCAATAAAATCAATGTCTTTAGATATTTTTTTAACCGATGTACATTTTTCACAGATGTCTTTTAAGTTAGCCTTTGTGAGATTTGATTTTATTTCTATTGCACATACAACAGCTTCCTTGCTTGCAACCACAAAGTTTGACGTTTTTAAAAAGTATGCCGCAGGAAAGTTTTCATCAATGATTAGAATATCCATTTGCTTAGATGAAAATTCAGAATTCGGATCGTAGATAAAACCAGTCTTTATAGAGAAGCGATCAGATATAAAGTTCTCTATGAGCTCTTCAATAATTGCTTCTCTATATGCACCAATACTTGGCCCATGATTAGTGTAAGCAGAGATCTTATTAAACTTAAGCTGAACTTCTTCTGCGATAAATTGAAATGATTGATCTATCAATGTTACTCCTTAGAAACATAACGCCCAATTAATCGGACAAAAATGGTTGGCTAAAATGTGCAGCGAAGCGTAACCTAACCGACTGTTTTTTTTATTCAGTTCTAAGTGCTTATTATACTTGCAAGTTCACCCACACTAACAACTCTCATATTATATTTTTTTGACAAAACATTTAAATTTTCAGGATAAAAAACAGATGCTTTTCCTGCACCTTTACCAAAATCATTTGTACAAAAAATATCGTTGTCATACGCATAATGAGCAGCTAATGAATCACCATCTGACCATTCAGCAACAGCTTGTGCGAATTTTTTCTTCTCTGTTTTCGTGGCTAACTTATTTAACATAAGGTGAGGTGATGTTTTAATTTTATATTTTTTAAGTAAATTTTCATAACCTGAGAACCCACACTCTAGAGATGAAATAAAATCACCGCATTCCGCAAGTTTTTCTGCATAAACCCAAAAGTCATCCGTGGATGAAAAGCCTATTTTTAAGCTCTCATTTATGTCTTTAGCTCTAGCGGTTCCTATATTCGTCATTGGTAGTACTTTGAAGCCTAGATCTTTCGCTAACTCAAGCTTATGTTTTAAAATTAAGGGGATTCCCGGATGTGTATCATTATCAGGGCCTATTCCAATCACACCTTTGTATTTATTATCTCTCCATTCACTTGATACAACTTCAATTTTTAGTTGGCGATTTGAAGCATGATTTAAACGCTCTTTTTTCATTATTGACTCTAAAGACAGTGCTACTTCACATATATATGGCTCTATGACCCGTTGTTCAATTGATTGTCTTATTAAAGAGAGATCTTTACTTTCAATATATTCATTTGAAACGACTTTTTCCCATACATTAGAATCGAATGTTACGCGCATAATTCTCCGGTAAATATAACAGTGTGTTTATCGTGTATGTACAATATAAACAACGCTTTATTTTAAATTTGTGCAGAAAAAACTAACAGTAAGCTACTGATAAATCAATTGTTAAAACTACTTGATACATTTTTACATGACTTTTCGTTGGGCAAACCGTTCATGGCGTCATACACTGCATGCTCATGCAATGTATGACGCACGATAAAAATCTATAACTTTTTTAAATCAAATAATTAAAGAAGAGTTGAATGGAGAGAGCATACACGTTGATGCGTTGCAAATAAAATGGTTGATGTGCCACTCGTTCTGATTGGTATTTAGACTGAGTTTCTCAGTGTTAGATCTAAAAAGCCCCGCAAGTTTTCACCAACGAGGCTTTAATCTTTATTGCTTTATTACTCAGCGAAAGGGCAGTTATTCGTCCCAAATACCTTTTTCTACTTTCCCCTTAAGTTGTGGGAAATCTTTAGCGGCGAATTTTGGTGTTTTACCTGATTTATGTTGCACCTGATAATCTTTAATCACCGCTACGGCTAAACCAGATAACAGTATTAGTGCGATAAGGTTGATTAGCGCCATTAATCCCATTGAGGCGTCGGCCAGTGCCCATACGATGTCGATTTTTGAGACTGCGCCAAACATAATCATACCAACAACGGCGATTCTAAATGGGGTTAGATAGAGCGTGTTGTTGTTCGATAAAAACAGGATATTCGTTTCGGCGTAGCTGTAGTTGGCGATGATTGAGGTGAAACAAAATAGCAAGATAGAGCCAGCAACAAAGAAGCCGCCCCAGCTGCCAACGTGTGATTCTAGTGCGTTAATGGTTAACACAATGCCGTCGCCACTACTTGATACTTCGCCTGCTAGCAAGATGATTGCTGCGGTTGCGGTACAAATGATGAGTGTATCGAAGAATACGCCAATCATTTGAATGAAACCTTGTGAGGCAGGGTGATTTGGATTTGGTGTTGCACTGGCTGCGACGTTCGCTGCGCTACCCATACCTGCTTCGTTTGAGAACAACCCACGGGCGATACCAGCTTTCATCGCTTGTGCTACCGCATAAGCCACACCGCCGCTTGCCGCTTCTTGCCAGCCAAAGGCGCTGTTAATAATCAGCATAAATACTTGTGGTAGTTTTTCGATGTTTAACACGACTACGATAAAAGCAATTAGTAGATAAAGCACTGCCATCACAGGCACAATGATTTCAGATACTTTGGCTACTTTTTTAAGGCCACCGATAATCACGAATGCGCTAGCAATCGAAATGATGATGCCGATGTAAAGGGGATCGAATGAGAATACATCTGCGACAGCGCCGCTGATGGTGTTCGCTTGTACGGCGTTAAATACTAAACCGAACGCAACAATTAACGATAACGAAAACAGAATACCCATCCAACGCTGACCAAGACCTTTTGTCATGTAATAGGCCGGGCCGCCACGGAATTGACCTTCTTGATCTTTTACTTTGTAAACTTGCGCTAGTGTCGACTCAACCATCGAAGTCGCCATACCTAAAAAGGCAATTAGCCACATCCAGAATATAGCACCGGGGCCGCCTGTACTAATGGCTACGGCAACACCCGCCATATTGCCCGCACCAACGCGTGCCGCCATGCTGGTACAAAATACCTGAAATGACGACAGACCATCTGCGCCGCCTTGACGACTAATCTTAAGCAAGCCAAACGCATGAGTGAAATGGGTTATTTGAATTAAACCGAGTCTAAATGAAAAATAGATCCCGGCACCTACGAGGCCATAAATAAGCACCGTTTCCCACAATAATGTGTTAATAAAACCAACAGCAGTTTCTAACATAATTACCTACCAACAAAAAAATTGGCGCTAATCTACCACAACTAGCGGTTGGAAATTGGTCTAATAAGTGGCTGAAAGGCTTTGTTGGTGGTTAATTGGGCAGGTTGTTTGTGATTTGAACGCACTCTTTGTTGCTGTTTACCACCGCGTGAAATCGCTAATCAATCGTGACAAGTTTAAATAGAAAGGTTAGTTAACAAGATATTGTTCACTAATACATTGTTTTATCAAATATTATCTTTTATGGTACTGCTTTTATAAATCAATATTTATCTATATGGACATTTCTCTAAAGCCAATCATCAAAGCTAACTATGAAGCCGTGTGCGATCTCGATGTTGCAGAATCTCAGCAAGACTTTGTTGCTTGTAATATGTGGTCGTTAGTCGAAGCCCAGTTTAACGAAGGTTATGTTACTCGCGCGATTTATCAAGCAGGCAATGTCGTTGGATTTTTTATGTGGGTAAAAGAAACACCAAGCAAAATTTCCATCTGGCGTTTTATGGTTGATGAAAAATTCCAAAAACAGGGCATCGGTCGTTTCGCTCTCGAATTGGCGCTAGCAGAAATAAAGACCGATACAGCTATTCGTGAAATTGAAATCTGCTACAACCCAAACAACCCTGTCGCTAAAGATTTTTACGCCAGCTTTGGCTTTTCCGAAGTGGGTATGGATGAAGATGACGAGGATATGCTGGCGGTTATTCATGTTTCACCATAATTCCAACCGTAGACGAAGACACGTCTTAAAGTTTTGGTTTAAAGCATTAATTTTTGTACTTTGAATAATGCTAACGTGGTAGAGTATCTGAGGTGTAAAGTTTAAAATTTAATAAGGCTAGAAGGTTGATTGATAACATAAAACTTGGGTTTTGGGATGTTTTTACGTATATGCTGATTGGATTTACTATATTTCTTTCTGCACTTATTTATGCTTTTGCATTTGATTTTCTAGAAATAAAGAGTGCGATAAAAAATATTGTTGCGCTAGGGCTTGTTGGAGTTGTTTTCTTTCCGCTAATTGCTCTTTTGATGGGGATGCTTTTTGAACCAATTAGTAATATGGCCTTAAAGTTGTTAGAACGCCATTGTAAATGGTTCAAAAGAAGAAAAGCGAGAAATCTAAAAGATTTAATGCCATTAGTTGAAAAGCATTTGCCTGATAATTTGGGAGACAGGCAAAAATATCGATTCTGCAAGGCAACGATAGAGAAAAATTTTATTAACTCTAATATATCTGTCTTTTTGGCGAGATTTGGATTTTATAGGAGTATAGGAGTTTTAGTTGGAGGTTTATTTCCAGCCATTATTTTTCTTACAGATATGAGATTGGATACTGGGATAATTTCAGTATTTTTTCTTGTTTTAGGTTTGGGATTCATTAAGAGGGCGCAGACATTTCAAGGCCATATGGAATACGAAGTATATTTTCATTTTTTAGCATATAAAGAAGACACAATATTTAAAGGAAAAAATCAAATTACGGATAACTAACTGCAGAAACAAGGAGAGTTAATATGCTAAACCAATCTATCAGCATTAAAAATCTAAAGCTTATTAAAGGTAGAACTTTTCAAAAATTTCATCGAGGCGATGAAAGTGACAGGATGTACAATCGCGTCTATGCCACTATTAACGATAAACTTACAGATTCAAGCTATAAATTCGATAATTTCATTTCCAAAAAGGTAGGGAAAAAACACGGATTTGATTGTGCGAGTGCAGAAGATGAATTAGTTTTGAAAAAATTAAACGATAATATTAAGAGATTGTTTAAAGTAAAAACATCTGATCGCCATGCCATTGTAAAGCAGGCTATTTCTCTCTTAAAGGATTCGCAGCCTATTTCAGTTGTTAGATTAGATATTAAGAACTTTTATGAAGAAATTGATCGTAAAAAGATCGTAAAACTTATTCAAGAAGAGTACCTTTTATCACATCAAAGTAGAATTATACTAAAATCATTCGATGAAGAGTCAAGTATACGAAACTTAACTGGATTACCTAGAGGTATTTCTCTTAGCGCTACGTTATCGGAAATAGGATTGAGGAATTTTGATTCTAAAGCTAGAAAATTGAAAGGAGTCTATTACTATGCCCGGTATGTAGATGACATGATAATATTTTGTACCTGTAATCCTACTGAGCTAGTTGAATCACTATCAAAGTTACTATCAGATTTAGATTTGAATCTTGAATTTAATGAAAAAACATATTTGTACGACCCAAATATTAGTGCTAATCCCCCTAAACCAATTGACTATTTGGGGTATAAGATTAGCTTTAAATCTGTCACGTCTGAAAGTCTCCCTCGGGATGTATCTGTCGAAATTAGTGAGAAAAAGATTAATAAGATCAAGACGAGGTTGCATAAAGCATTTCGTTCATACAATCGGACACGAACATTTGATTTATTAGAGTCGAGAATAAAATTTTTAACTGGAAATCAATATATTATTGGTGATGTTGAACGGACAAAACTTAAGTCTGGTATCTATTACAATTACCCATTAATCACTACCTACCACCAAATAAAAGAGTTAGATAGATTCTATCAGAGTCTATTTGTTAGTAAGTGTCCTCATATAGTAAAAGCGTTAGCAATGCTAAGAAATCATAACGATTCATCATGCAATAAAAAATATGGAAGACTAGAGCGATTGCAAAGAATGTCTTTTAAATTCGGCTTTGAAAATAGAGTTATGAACAAATTTAGTAGGAAAATGAGTAGGAAGATAAAGGGATGTTGGTAAATGGCTAAAATTAAAATTGATAAGTACGATCATTTAAGGGTTATGCTTACCGAAACACTACCATACGAAGTACCAATAACATTTTTGAATGAAGGACTATATTTTTACCTAAGAGATTTAGGCAATCGCAAGAAAAAAGATTATAACCCCACTGTTTACGATAGATTCCTTAAAAACTTTTTTGACTATGGCGAGTATACAAAGCCATATAATTATAGGATCAATAAAAACTCTATTAGCAAACGTCTGTTGTCTGTCCCACATCCTTCGATTCAAAACAAAATAACAGAGTTTTATAGGGATTATGATTCGTTGATTACGGAACTTTGTAGTAAAAGCCCTATATCTTTAAGAGCGCCTCACAGAGTTGCGAGCAGGTTCTATGAGAAAGAGTTAGTTGATCTATCTGCAGGTTGTGAGCTAGGTAAGGCTGAAAGTGTGGAAACAGAATCAGAAGCTTTTGAGCAAACGTCTAAATTTGCAAGCTCATATTTTACCTATAAGAAGTATAATTTCTTGTACAAGTTTTATGATTCTTATGAATCCCATCGTATAGAGAAAAAATTCGAGCATTTAACTAGATTTGATATATCCAAATGCTTTCATAATATTTATACGCCAACTTTAGCATGGGCTGTTAAATCAAAGCCTTTTGCTAAAAAACATAATGTGTCATATTCATTTGAACATAGATTTCAAACGATAATGCAAAATGCTAATTATTTAGAATCTAGTGGAATCATTGTTGGTCCAGAGTTCTCTCGTATCTACGCAGAGATAATACTTCAAGAATTAGATCTAAATATAATTGATAGGGTGAAATCTGAGTTAGGATTCTCTTTTGGTAGTGACTACACCCTTAGGAGGTATGTTGATGATTATTTCTTATACACACAAAATGATTCTCAATCATCTGATATTCTAATCTTGGTCAAAGATGAGTTAGAAAAATACAAATTATTCATTAATGAATCGAAAACAGAGTATTGGACTGTACCGTTTATTACTGGATTAACAATTGCCAAGATGGATTGTAAGTCCTTAGTTCGAGATGTTTTTAATTCATTTGAAAAGAACGATCAGGAGTCAAGCGAAGATAAGATTAATATAAGATTAAATAGCCCTAGTCGAGAATCCAATAGATTTATAAAGAATTTGAAAAAAATTGTAAAAGTTAACGATGTTAACTATGAAAGCCTGTCAGGTTACACTTTAGCTGAAATACGAAGAAGACTTTTCAGACTGTTAGAAAATGATTCCGTTATAGAGTCGATAAAAGAAAATGATGCAAATGAAATCAAGAAGGTCATTTTATTAGCAATCGAAGTATCATTTTTTGTATATAGTATGGATATTCGTGTCAGAACAACTTATATCATCACTCAGCTGATAGTTCGGCTGAATAATTTAACCAAGTTTAGGGTTGCTGAATTTAAAGATGAAATACGTAAAAAGATATATGATGAATCAAAGCTACTGTTATCAAAAATGGTAGTTAAGGGTAAAGCAAATAGCATTGAAACATTGAATTTATTGATTGGTATTAGAACTAATTTGGAAGAATATCCTATAAATGAAGAGATGATTTTAGACCTATTTAACCTAAGATATTTAGATGAAAATAAAATTGGGTTTGTTAATAAGAATCAAGATTTAGGTTATTTCCAGATAATGGTGTTAGTAGGATTTATTAGACATTCAAATCCTAAAATAGTTAAATTTCTAGAAAGTTATATTTTCGAACGATTGACTAAGTCCGAAGAAATAAAAGTAGATACAGAACTGACTTGCTTAGCGTTTGACGTTCTTAGTTGTCCATATTTTTCTGAATTGTTTAAAAAAGAACTGTTTGAACTATTGTGTAAAGAAGTCAATTTTGAATCAAATTCAAGTGAAGTCTTTAATATGGTTTGTGATAAAGAATGGTTTTTTACATGGAAAGACAATAATTTAGCGCAAGTTTTAATGAAAAAAGATTTGCGCAGCCCATATTAGTTATATTACTATTTGAAAGTTGGTAATTACGGACTGTAAATCTAAATTTTAGATTTAATTTATTGCTGCCAGGTGCAGCTCACACGCTATGGTTTTGTAATTATCAACATCTCTACTTAGATCCTTTCAAATCTTGAGAATATAGAAGTAACATCATTTTCAAGAAGTTCTGTTAAACATAAAAATAAATTTCCAAAAATTGTAATACTTTTGTGAAGAACTCGGTCTCCTCGCACGTAGAATAGATTTTTTATTCCACAAACAACCCATTATTTAAGTTACTGTTGGCAAACAAAGCTTTCAACATAGAACTCTTATTAGAAGATAGCTAACAGTAAATAACACTGGCCGTAAACCAGTATTGGATTTGCCTAAAGATAGAAGGGCAAGCCGTTAAGTAAGTGGTGTGGGATAGAAAATATCGCAATGATGGAGATTAATTTTATATGAGCAAGCTGGTTATTATTGGCAATGGCGTATCTGGCGTCACTGTGGCTCGTCATGTGCGCAAGCGCAGTGATATGGAAATATTGATTATTTCCGCTGAAACCGAGCATTTCTTTTCCCGCACCGCACTGATGTACATATTCATGGGCCACATGAAGTATGAACACACCAAGCCTTATGAAGATCATTTCTGGGCTAAGAACCGCATCGATTTAAAGCAAGATTTTGTACAAGACATTAATACTGACGACAAGGTATTAACGCTAGCCTCTGGTGAGACGGTTGATTACGACAAACTTGTGTTGGCGACAGGCTCTAAGTCAAATAAATTTGGCTGGCCGGGGCAGGACCTACCGGGCGTACAAACGCTGTTTAACTATCAAGATTTAGAATTGATGGAAGAAAACTGTCGGCATACTAAACACGCGGTCTTAGTTGGTGGTGGCTTGATTGGTGTCGAAATGGCAGAAATGTTGTTATCGCGCGGCATTGAGGTGACTTTTCTTGTGCGTGAAGATCGTTTTTGGGGCAACATTCTGCCTAACGGTGAAGCGCAGGTTATTCAAAAACACGCCGAAGTTCACGGCGTAAAATTCCATTTTGAAACTGAGCTTAAAGAAATTAAGGCGGGCAGCGATGGCCGTGTTAGTTCGGTAATTACTAGCACTGGGCAAGAGATTGCTTGTGACATGGTTGGCTTGTCGGCTGGTGTTCATCCGAACATTGGCGTGGTGGAAAAGTCTAACATTCCTGTTGGTCGTGGGATTTTAGTCAACGATTATTTAGAAACCAAAGTTCCTGATGTGTACGCAGTAGGGGATTGTGCCGAAATCGAAGTTGAAGATGGTCGCAATCGAATCGAGCCGTTGTGGTACACGGGTAAGATGCAAGGTGAAGCCTTAGCACAAACCATTGCCGGTGAGCGCACCATGTATGAGCGCGGCGTGTGGTTTAACTCGGCGAAGTTTTTCGATATCGAATATCAAACCTATGGTTTTGTGTTTAACGAGCCGATTGAGGGCATTTCATCGTTTTATTGGCAGCATCCAACCGATGATATTTGTTTGCGCATTAATTACCAAGATGACACGCAGCAAGTCACCGGGGTTAATACCTTTGGCATACGTATGCGCCATAGCGTGTGGGAAAATTGGCTCGCCAATGGCTGCACGTTGAAATACGTGCTGCAAAACTTGCGTGATGCTAATTTCGATCCCGAGTTTTTCACTCGTTATGAAAGCGATATCGTTGAGGCCTTTAATCAGCAATATCCTGACAATCAACTCAAACTTTCTCCATTAAGATGGCTTACCAAACGTTTCACTAAGGGGCACGCCAATGCATAACAATAATTTAGCGTGGATCGCGCCTGTTCGAAAATCGGGTATGGCGATGTTTTTAGTGGGCATGCTGGTGTTTATTGGCATGTTGTTTGTGAATCAATTTCAAATTACTGACGAGTCGTTAAAGAGCTCGATTGGTAATTCGACGCATCGTGAATTAATTGCGCCGCATTTGTCGCAGTTTATGACTGAGCCAGAGAGCAATAAATTTGTGTTTGTGGAAGGCGTGCGTAAGACGTTTTCAACATACAACGATACGGTGTATGAGCGTTATCATTTATCGAGTAATGACATTGCGGCGATTATGGCTAAGGTAACGGCCAAGGGCTATTACGACTTAGCGATGTTATCAGAGGTGTTTAACACTAATGATGATTACGCGGCCTTTAAAATTAAGAAACTCACCGATTACACTGGCTGGTTAGCGGGTAATCAAGGCAAGCCACTGGCGGAAATTGAGCAGGTGCTTAATGAGAAGTCAGCTGAGATCAATCAAAAGGTGAACCCTGAGAAGCGCATTGATTCATGGGCGATTGGCCAATATATCTATGCGATTGTGAAAAGCTCTTCGACGTCAGTTGTGGCTAATAATGCAAGCTTATTTTTCTTCTTGTCGATTATCTTGGGAACTATCGGCGCGCTAATGTACATCATTCCTGAGAAGTACACGGGGCCTGCGGGCATTAAAAACAACGATGTGTTTAAAAACTCAGCCACCAACGGCGGCTTGGTTGGCATGTTGGTGTTGTTTTTCTTAGTGGCCGTGTATATCGCGTTGTACTTCTTCCCTGAATATATTGTGGAGTGGGTATCCTTGGTTGATCCGTTTTTTGTGGCAATCAACGGAAAAGGCGCTGGCTCGTGGTCGATTTATGGTTTGATTTACACCTTGGCTATTGTGGTAATGGGCGTGCGAATGTTTATCAAATATCGTCACAGTAAATATCACATTGCGCGAACTAGCTCGATTATCTTTTTCCAATCGTGTTTTGCCTTTATTTTGCCGGAGATTTTAAGTCGTCTAAATCAACCATCGACTGATTTAAAAAACATGTGGCCGTTGGATTACGATTTCTTCGATGCGTGGAATCTCGATAGCCTAAGTTCAAGTGGCGGCATCGGCATGTTTATGTTGGTGTGGGGCATTACCTTGTTTGTGATTGGCGTGCCTGTGTTTACTTATTTCTTTGGTAAGCGTTGGTATTGTTCGTGGGTATGTGGTTGTGGCGGCTTAGCAGAAACCGCTGGCGATCCTTACCGTCAATTATCAGATAAATCATTAACGGCATGGCGTGTCGAGCGCGTGGTCATTCACAGCGTTTTAGTTTTTGCCATCGTGATGACAGGCGCAGCGCTTTACACCTACTTTACGGGCGTAAAATCGGTGATGGGTATAGAAACTTATTCGCTGCGTAGTGCTTATGGTTTCTTTATTGGCGCATTGTTCTCGGGCGTAATCGGTACAGGTTTCTATCCGAAAATGGGTAGCCGTGTGTGGTGTCGCTTTGGTTGTCCGCTTGCGGCGTACATCGGTATTATCCAGCGCTTTAAATCGCGCTTTCGTATCACAACAAATGGTGCACAGTGTATTTCATGTGGTAACTGTTCGACATACTGTGAAATGGGTATCGATGTTCGTTCATACGCCCAGCGCGGTGAAGACATTGTACGTGCTTCATGTGTTGGCTGTGGTGTGTGTTCGTCAGTATGTCCACGTGGTGTGCTTAAGCTTGAGAATGGCACAACACCTGTGGTTATCGATCCTACCAAGAAAGATGAAACGGTAAACATTGTTAATGTAATGAGTGTTGAGCAACAACAAGCATTAATGAAGTAAGCTGATTTTATAAAATCGCAATTAAAAAACTCACGGCGTGTAAGCGTCGTGAGTTTTTTTATGGGGTAAGATCTTTGGAGTTGATAATTATGCGCTGCGGATCATATCGATAAATTCAAACGATAAATTGTAAATATCCCCCGGCCAGCGCGCTGAGAGGTAATGCCTGTCTTTGACAATAAATCCGCGTCCCAGTTTTTCAGGTGTATCGCGCGCTATTGCAAATGGTCCATGCTGAAATTGCTTTTCGTCTTTGAGGCAGGCTTTTACTTCATCTTCGACGGTAGTTTCAGGGTAGGTGAGGTAATAATCGCCAAGCCACAAACGGGTTAAGTTGTAGCCTAACAACTCCTGCGATTTTAACAGTGCGGTTGTTTGATAATCGTATAACACGCTTTTTCTTGTCTCTGGATTGATGCTGCGTGCGGCAACTAAAATGCCGTGACAAACGCCAGCGACAGGTTTTTCATCTCTGAAAAAATCCACCACGATTTGCTGGAGTATTGATGACTCTAAATAATCCTTTACCGTTTTGTCATGTCCACCGGGTAGCAATAGCGCATCATATTCACTGCTTTTTACATTGTCATAAGCCAACGGATTTATAAAATCATTGCTAACCAGCATTTGTTTACAAGCTTGTGCGGCATCTTTGCGAGCGCCAAGAACAGGTTTTAATACGCCAAGGTTATGACCATGAAGCATTCGTGGATCCGGCGCTGACACACTGCCATCAGGTGTTATAAAAGTAACTTCAAAGCCCGCTTGAGTCATAAGCAGCCAAGGGATTGCCGCCTCACTGGGGTCGAATCCTAGTTTAGGTAGCGGAATAAGCACTTTTTTCATGATATTGGCAGTCGTAAAGAGAAGTAGAGTTTATAACTATCATACTTTTCAGTCGTTTGCATTTTTCCCTCGAAAGATTCGATTAACAAGGTGGGTCTACTAATCGGTTTTATTGATAAATCTTCGAATATTAGTAAATTCTTGTAAATCAATGAATTTTAAATATCTGTTTAAAGAATTTTTCTTTAAGATAAACGAAAATTTTAGTTATCAAACGATAAATATATAGGTATATTGTATGCAATTTTTGATTGCCAGTTGTGGTTGGGCCCAAAAATGAATGATGTAATTATTAAAAATGACCATTTACGGTTAGTTGTATGCCCACAAATTGGCGGTGCAGTAAGACAGTTTACGCTTAACGCACAGGGACAAAATCATCTTGTATTTCGCGACAGTATCGCTGCACAAGATATTCACGGCATGGCGTTTTTTCCATTGGCACCTTTTGCCAGCCGAGTCCAAGACGGACGTTTTAGTTGGGATGACAAAAGTGTCGTATTAACGCCGAACTTACCACCTCAGCCGCATGCGCTGCACGGTAAAGCGTGGCAAAGCCAGTGGCAGGTGAAATCTCAAACCGACGATTGTTTGGTGTTGATTTATAAACACAGCAGCGATGAATGGCCGTGGGACTATGAGGTTGAATTACGTTATGAGTTGGTGGATTTAACATTAAATTTAACGTTAACCACCACCAATCACAGCGATAGTGAAATGCCAAGCGGCTTAGGTTTACATCCATATTTTGCGATTAACGAGCATACGCGGGTTAAAGTGGCTGCTAGTAAAATGTGGCAAATGGATGAAACGCTGTTGCCGATAGGAAAAACTGATTCGCCAGCGGAGTTATTGAGCGAACAGGGGGCAGTTGCCAATGACATGATCATCGATAATGTGCTGATTAACGATAGTGTCGATCATGAAGTGGTGTGGACGGATACTGGTATTCGCGCCAAGTTATCGAGTACAGGATGTAATTATACGGTGATGTATCGTCCGCCAGCGGGGGATTTCATTTGTATCGAGCCGATTAGTCATTGCGCTAATGCACTGACGATGGCAAAGGACAAAGCGATTGAACACGGTATTACGCCGTTAGCGCCAGGCGCGTCGCATCGTATTAGTCAAAAAATTGAATTAGTGTTGCCTTAGATTACAAGTAAACGTTTAAGCATTTGGTTTTTTATCTATTTGTTTTAAGTTTTTACTAATTAATGCTGAGGTAACACTGCAATTAGTATCAGTTTGATAATAATAAAAAGAGAGAAATCATGAGTTTAAATACGATTGATATTGTAGTGTTTATTGCCTACGTATTGGGGCTAATTGGTGTTGCCATTTATGTATCACGGGAAAAAGCGGGTCATGAAAAAGATGCCAACGACTATTTTCTAGCAGGCAACAGCCTGCCGTGGTGGGCAGTTGGTGCCTCACTCATTGCCGCCAATATTTCCGCCGAACAAATTATTGGCATGTCTGGTTCAGGCTTCAAGATTGGTTTAGCCATCGCATCCTATGAGTGGATGGCAGCCATCACCTTAATGATTATCGGTAAATACTGTCTGCCGATTTTCCTTGAAAAGAAAATCTACACCATGCCGCAATTCCTTGAGCAGCGTTTTGATTCGCGTGTTCGGGTGACGATGGCGGTGTTTTGGCTTGGCGTTTATGTGTTAGTCAATCTAACAGCAATCCTATGGCTGGGCGCGCTCGCCATTAACACCATCACAGGTGTGGATTTGATGGCAGGCATGATTTTCTTAGGTCTATTCTCTGTTGCTTACTCACTTTATGGCGGCTTAAAAGCGGTTGCTTTTACCGACATTATTCAAGTTGTGTTGCTCATCTTCGGTGGTTTGTTCTTATCATACACGGCGTTAGATTTAATCGGGCAGGGCAACGGTATTGTCGCTGGTTTCGCGGCGCTCACTGACCAAGCACCTGAAAAGTTCGACATGATCTTAGCTAAAGATCATCCTCATTACATCGACTTACCGGGACTTTCGGTATTAGTTGGCGGTATGTGGATCATGAACCTATCGTACTGGGGCTTTAACCAATACATTATTCAGCGTACCTTGGCGGCGAAAAGCTTAGAAGAAGGGCAAAAGGGTATTGCCTTTGCTGCGTTCTTAAAACTGTTAATGCCAGTGATTGTGGTATTGCCGGGTATTGCAGCAGTGATTTTATTGCCAGAATTAGAGCGCGCAGATCAAGCCTACCCTCAGTTAATGAATTTAATGCCTGTCGGCCTTAAAGGGTTAGTGTTTGCGGCATTGGTAGCGGCAATAGTTTCGTCACTGGCATCAATGACCAACAGTATCGCAACTATCTTTACCATGGATTTATATAAATCCGACGCTAAGCCACGCTCAGAGCAACATTATGTGACAGTCGGCCGTATTGTTAGTTTCTCTGCATTAGTGATTGCGATGCTGGTGGCCAAACCATTATTAGGTCAGTTCGATCAAGCATTCCAATACATTCAAGAATTCACTGGCTTCTTTACGCCGGGCATCGTGGTGTTATTTATCTCAGGTATGTTCTGGAAGAAAACCACTGCCAATGCAGGATTAGCCGCGGCAATAGGCTCGTTTGTATTATCGATTGTCTTCAAATACGCATGGCCAACCCTGCCGTTTATGGATCGCGTCGGTATTGTCTTCTTAAGCTGCCTTGCAATCGCCGTTGTGGTATCGCTGTTTGAAAATAAAGTGCAAGACAATGCGGTTGATTTAGATGGTGTAAGTTTTAAAACTACAGCTGGGTTTAATGTATCAACAGTTGCTGTTATCGCTATTTTAATCGCATTTTACAGTGCTTGGTGGTAAACGCAGAGAAAGTTTTAGTGTAGTGAAGCTGTTTGGTGTGCTAATTGGGTATCGCTGTATATTGGATAAAGGTGATAGCACACCAGTTACTTTTCTTTGCGTCGCCAAAGAAAAGTAACCAAAAGAAAGGCGACCCGCAAATTTATCGCTATTTCTTAAATGACAAATTGCCTTGTCAAAAGCGTATTTGATCCGCATCCCTGCGGCAAATACTTAAAAATCATCCTTGATTTTTATTTTGGGCAATTTCTAATTTAAGGCGATAAATGACGGGAGTTTTTTGGCGCACTCGGCCATAGACAGAATGCAAATAAACACCTACAGCTAGGCGCTTAGTTAAACTTTCGGTATATATAATTTTATAATGCTAAAAATCAGAATTTGAAATTTGGAAAATAAAATGAATGTTTTAGTAACAGGTGGGTTGGGCTTTATTGGTAGTCACACCGTTATCGCGCTTCACCAAGCTGGTTATACGCCAGTGATTATCGACAATCTCAGTAATTCCAGTGAAGCGGTGTTAACACAGCTGTCCAAGATTACTGGACATTCGTTTGAGTTTTATCGCGGCTGTATCGGTGATGATGCATTGATGCAGCAAATTCTGACTGACCACAATATTGAAGGTGTCTTTCATTTTGCCGCATTAAAAGCCGTTGGCGAGTCGACTGAGCAGCCGTTAGCTTATTATCGCAATAATGTTAGTAATACTGTGGCGATGTTAGAAACGATGGCTAAATGCGGTGTAGAGCGCATAGTGTTTTCTTCATCGGCCACTGTTTATGGCGATCCGCAATATTTACCACTCGATGAAAAACATCCGATTAGCTCTACCAATCCTTATGGCTGGACCAAGGTGATGGTTGAACGCGTGTTGCAAGATTACTGTGCTGCTAACGAAAAGATGTTGGCGATTGCATTACGTTACTTCAATCCCGTGGGTGCGCATCCTAGTGGTGAATTAGGCGAGAGCCCTAAGGGAATTCCTAATAATTTAATGCCGTATATAGCGCAAACTGCCGTCGGAATTCGAGAGTATCTTAATATTTTCGGCGACGACTACGATACACATGATGGCACAGGTGTTCGCGATTATATTCACGTGCAAGACTTAGTGTCTGGCCACGTCGCTGCGTTTGATGTTCATGTCAAAGATAGTGGTTTTCACGCCTATAACCTTGGTACTGGCCAAGGTTATTCGGTGCTGGATATGGTCAAGGCGTTTTCTTCCTCAGCTCAAACAGAAATTGCCTATAAAATCTGTCCGCGTCGCGATGGCGATGTTGCATCAAATTATGCCGATGCCAGCAAGGCCAGACAAATACTAAACTGGCACGCCAAGCACGACCTCAAATCAATGACCGACGATACATGGCGTTGGCAAACCAATTACCCAAAGGGTTTAGAGTAAATGAACCAAGTTGTTACACCAGTGGGGACACATCGTCGTAGAAACCCACTGACAGGAAATTACGTTCTTGTATCGCCGCATCGTAATAATCGACCATGGTTAGGGGCGACAGAAGCACCTGTGGTTGATGACACACCAAGTTATGATGCAAGTTGCCCGCTCTGTGCTGGCAATGAGCGCGCAAATGGTGAGGTTAATCCTAATTACGACAAGACCTTTGTGTTCCTTAATGATTTTGGTGCACTCACCAATGACCAGTCTTCTACACAACTTGAACAAGATGATTTGTTTCAAGCACAGGAAACAAGTGGAGAATGTCACGTTGTTTGTTACTCACCAGAGCACAACAAATCGTTAGCCCAGATGTCGGTTGATGATATTTCTCATGTGGTTGATACGTGGCAAGCGTATTACCGCGAGTTAAGTCAGCGTTATCAATGTGTTCACGTGTTTGAAAATAAGGGCAGTGTAATGGGCTGCTCTCAGCCCCATCCCCACGGGCAGATTTGGGCCCACGAGCACCTTTCAACGCAAATAGCGTTATCTGACGCTAACCAGCGCAGCTATTATCAAAAACATGGCACATCTTTGTTGGCCGACTATGCTGAGCGAGAATTGGCGACTAAAGAGCGCGTATTATTTGATAATGCCCACTGGTTGATTGTGGTGCCTTATTGGGCAGCTTGGCCCTTTGAGACCATGATTATTGCTAAGGACGACGTTACTGGGTTTAACCAATTAACAGGCGAGCAAAAAGCATCATTGGCGCAGGCGATGAAGGCGATTACTAGCGCGTATGACAAGCTGTTTAATTGCAGTTTCCCGTATTCAATGGGTTGGCATTGTGGGCCTGAAAACGGTCAAGATAACAGTCATTGGCGGATGCATTGTCATTTCTATCCACCATTATTACGCAGCGCGACTGTGAAAAAGTTTATGGTCGGTTATGAAATGATGGCTGAATCTCAGCGAGATTTAACGGTAGAAAGCGCAGCCGAGCGTTTACGCGCTTGTTTTTAATTCTAGTATTTTTATCAGCAGTATCCGTATGCAAAATCAACACACCCAATCTCAACAAACAAAGCTTATCGAGATTTTTAATCAACATTTTGACAAGCAGCCGCAGATCGTTTGCGCTCCTGGCCGTGTCAATCTGATTGGCGAACACACCGACTATAACGGCGGTTTTGTGCTGCCGTGCGCTATCAACTATCAAACGTTGATTGCGTTCACGCCGCGCAATGATAACCGTGTCGTTGCTATTGCAGCAGACTATGGCAATCAGCGAGATGAGTTTGACATTTCTGAGCCTATTGCGATGAACGATCAGCAATTTTGGTCTAACTATGTGCGCGGCGTTGTTGATGTAATGACAAAGCAATATTCGCTTACCAGCGGCGTTAATATGGTGATTTCTGGCAATGTCCCGCAAGGTGCGGGCTTAAGCTCTTCGGCGGCATTGGAAGTGGCTGTCGCTAAAGTGATTAGTGAGGTTAATGACCGTAATATAGAGCCAAAGACATTAGCGCTGATTGGACAGCAAGCCGAAAACGAGTTTGTTGGTTGCCAGTGCGGTATTATGGATCAGTTAATTTCGGCCTGTGGCGAGCAGCAAAACGCGCTGCTTATTGATTGCCGAAACCTTGAAACACGTGCTATCTCAATGCCAAAAGATACCGCAGTGCTTATCGTTAATTCAAATGTTAAACGCGGTTTGGTAGATAGTGAATACAATACGAGACGCCAGCAATGTGAAGCGGCAGCCAAACATTTTAATGTTGAGTTGCTAAGAGATGTTAGTGTTGAAACCTTTGAAGCGGATAAAGGCGGTTTAGATGATGTGATTATGCGCCGCGCAATGCACGTTATTTATGAGAACCAACGTACTTTAGATGCAGCAGACGCTTTAGTGAGTGGTGATTTGAAAACTATGGGGCGTTTGATGCGTGAATCTCATTTATCCATGAAAAATGACTTTGAAATTACTACCAGTGAAATCGATTTGTTGGTTGATTTAATTAATAATCAGCTGGGAGAACAGGGCGGTGCGCGCATGACTGGTGGCGGTTTTGGTGGTTGTGTGGTTGCATTGTTGCCACAGCATTTAGTGCCAGTTGTTTGTGATGTGATTGAGGCGAGTTATCACACGGCGACAGGATTAAAAGAGTCAATCTATCTGTGTAGCGCAGAAGATGGCGTTCGCTTAATTTAATGCCGCTATAAATCCTAATAACGCAGATCATCACTAGGCATCGATTTGCTCTTTTATGTGACTTGGCTACAATAGCCATCAACTAAGGTTTTAACTATAAAAGAGCATTTCACGTGCAAAAAATTGCAATTGTTACCGGTGGTTCAGCCGGTATTGGCCTCGCCACCGTTAAAAAGTTCCTCGATAACGATTATCTCGTTTACAACCTCGATATTACGCCAAGCATTGTCGGTCACTTTATTAAATGTGATTTGCGTGATGGCGAACAGGTTATGTCTCATATTGAATCAATTGGCGAAGAGCACGGTCGCATAGACGCGCTTATTTGTAATGCGGGTATTCATTTCTCAGGTAACATCGAAGATACCTCAGAAGAAGATTTTGACCGTGTTTTCGATATCAACGTAAAAGGCGCGTATTGGTCTATTAAAGGCGCTTTGCCAAGCATGAAATCGAATCAACAGGGCGCGATTGTGATCATCGGCTCAGATCAATCGATGATCGCAAAAGGCAATTCATTCGCCTATAACCTTTCTAAACACGCACTCGCATCGATGGCGAAAACCACGGCGCTTGATTACGCCAGCTATAATATTCGTGTGAACGCATTGTGTCCTGGTACTATTGAAACGCCGCTATATCACAAGGCTATCGATAACTATTGTTTACGCAGTGGCGCGAACAAAGCACAGGTGCACAGTGAAGAAGAAGCATTACAGCCACTTGGCAGACTAGGCCAACCGGAAGAAGTGGCAAATTTTGCTTATTTCTTAGCGAGCGATGAGGCTGGCTTTATCACTGGCAGTCTTCAAACCATTGACGGTGGCTATACGACGCAGTAAAAAGCAATAAGGCAGTAAGGGTAATAGGGCAATGAAGTTTATTGATCCACATATTCATCTATTTGATCGCAACTTGGGAGATTACGGTTGGCTCAAGCCTAATAACCCGCCGCAGTGGCCGGACAAAGCGACCATTAATCGCGATTTTGATCAATCTGATTTACTCGCAACTGGTTGCCAGCCAAGCGGATTCGTTCATGTTGAAGCTGGATTTGATAACGAGCAACCTTGGCGAGAAATTGAGTGGCTTGAAGCCACTGTGACCATGCCCTTTAAAAGCATTGCTTGCGTCGATTTAACTGCACCGCCGCAAGTCTTTAACGAGCTAATGGCTCGTTATCTCAAACTAGATTCCGTGGTTGGTGTTCGTCATATCTTTGATGATGAAGCCGTCGATATTCTATCTCATCCCAATACGTCGACTAATTTGCAGTGTTTAAGTCATCACCAATTTATTTTTGAAACACAAATCGCGGCGACTGATGCCGCTGCCGTAAGCGCTTTATCTGACATGGCTAACCAGTGTAGTGCGTTAACTATTATCTTAAGTCATACTTGTTTTGCACCGCTGAATGGAAATGAGTATGTATCGTGGTTAGAACAAACTAAAACATTGGCACGAAATGATAATGTTCACATTAAAGCCTCTGGCTGGGAAATGGTGGAACGGCAATATGACATGGCGCAGGTGTCTAAAGTAACGAGTGCGCTGATAGAAGCCTTTGGCGATCAGCGGGTATTGTTTGCAAGCAATTTTCCGCTGACCTTGTTTAGCCAACCTTATCATGAGTTATGGCAAGGTTATCAGCAGCTAACTTTACCTATAGAAACAAAAAGGCGATTAGCATTTGATAATGCCAATCGCCTTTATAAGCTGGGTTTATAGCTTATTTAAACCGCTGCCAGGTTATTTAATTGTCATGTGCGGCGAGCGATAAACAATCTCGTCGTTTAGCTCAATACCAATACCCGGCTCTTCACTGACTTTGAATTTACCATTGACTGGCTGTGGATCTTGCAAACACAGCTCGCGGTTCCATTGCTTGATGGCATAGGTGTGATGTTCGTGAATTAAGAAATTAGGAATAGCTGTTTCTAAGTGCAATGAAGCTGCTGTTGCTACTGGCCCCCCACACACGTGAGCCTGAATGCGCACATCGAAAATATCGGCGTAATCACAGACTTTCTTGGTTTCAGTAAAACCACCACACAGACCTATATCAGGTTGCAGCACATCAACACTTTGCTCTTCAAGATAAGGGCGTACTTGCCAGCGATTATATAAACGCTCTCCGCCTGCAATAGGCACATCGACCTTATCTGCTACCTTGCTATGGAGCGAGTGATTTAAGTAGTTCACTGGCTCTTCGTAGTACATACAATCGAATTCTTCAGCGATTTCACCCAGTTGGATTGCCGTAGTGGCGCCTGGCAGGCTGTGACATTCGAAAATAATGTCTACTTCATCGCCAACGGCATCGCGGATTGCATGCATACGAGCGCGATAGAGTTTCATTTCACCACGGCCAATGATGTTGGTGCGATCGTAGTAGGTTTCGCCATCTTTGTTGTACATGATAGGGTCAACTTTTACCGCATCATAGCCTTCGGCTATCGCCTTAAGAGCGGCTTCGGCGTATTGCTCTGGGTGGGCGAGGGCTTTGAACTCTTTGTCCCAATCAAATTGCAGCTGTGATGCATAGGTGCGAAGTTCGTCGTTCACCTTTCCGCCTAGCAGCTGATAAACAGGCAGTTTAAGCGCTTTACCTTTAATGTCCCACAGTGCTGTATCAATGGCACTCATTGCAGCATAAATCACTGGACCGCCGCCTAATCCCCAGAAGCTCTCACGCAGCATACGTGACCAAAGTTGTTCTGTTTGGAATGGATCGTGACCGATTAAAAAGGCTTCTGCCATTTCCTTGATCATATGCGCCGCTGCGCTATGACCTAAATCATAAGCAAGACCTGCTTCACCGACTCCGCTAATCCCTTCATCGGTATGGATGCGCACAAAAATTGGATTCCAAGCCGGACGCTCAGGGCAGTGAATGTCAAAGACTTCAACGTGGGTTACTTTCATGTAATTCTCCGTAATCTGATAGATGCCAGTCTTTCTGCGCTTATTGTGCAAAGTCTGGATTAATTTTGTATGCTTTTCTCAGCATGGCAGGCCAAGCAAGTTGGCCACCAGTCGAGCCGCTGTGTACGACATTGGCTTGTTTGTAGATATTGTCCTGAATGGATTGCTCTACCAACTGACTCGGTTGGTTCGCCGATTGAATCATCAATTGGATTTCACAGGCGCGTTGTAAATCGTACATACGCATAAACGCATCGCCGACGGTCGGGCCAACGGTTAAACCTCCGTGGTTAACTAGCAGCATGTGATTGTTAGTGCCTAGATCATCTTGCAAACGCTTGCGCTCGTCATCGTTTACTGCAAGGCCTTCATAACCGTGATAGCTGAGTGATGACAATGAAAACATTGAATACTGGCTGTAGGGCAGTAGGCCGTCTTTTTGGGTGGCAACGGCAATAGTTTCATTGGTGTGCAGGTGAATCACGCAGTGAGCATCTTTCCGTACTTCGTGAATGCAGCTGTGTATGGTAAAACCTGCAGGGTTAATGGTGAATGGCGACTCGTCGATAATATTGCCGTCTAAGTCCACCTTCACTAAGTTAGAAGCGGTTACTTCTTCGAACGTTAAGCCAAATGCATTAACCAAATAATGATTGGTACCAGGGACGCGTGCTGACAAATGGGTGTAGATGAGATCATCCCAGCCAAAGTGGGCAACGAGTTGATAACAAGCAGCGAGATCGACGCGAATTTTCCATTCTTCTGGAGAGACTTTATCTTTGAGATTAAGTGTTGGCAAAGGATGCACTAGAAAGGCCTTACATAGATGTTTCGAGAAAGCATAGAGGATAAACCTAGGGATGTTTGATGGCAAGGGGATAAAAAGTCGAATATTGCGCAAAATCAAAGCGAGTATTGCGGTGAGTATACATTATCGCTAAAAATTTCTTGACGAAGCTCACATTAGTTCTTTATAGTCAGAGCCGCTTTAAGGTTACCTCAATTTTTATGTATCACTCGTTGTGTCTGACACCTCGCCTGTTTCGATAAATATTTAGTCGCACTTTCAGCTAAAACACCCTCGTGTTGAGGGATTTAATTCATATTGAATAGGAATATATTATGTCTACTTCTACTGGTACAGTAAAATGGTTTAACGAAGCTAAAGGTTTTGGTTTCATCGAACAAGAAAACGGCCCAGACGTTTTCGCTCACTTCCGCAACATCGTTGGCGAAGGTTTCAAAACATTGACTGAAGGTCAAAAAGTTGAGTTCGTAGTTACTGAAGGTCAAAAAGGCCCACAAGCTGAAAACATCAAAGCACTTTAATGCTTATCTAACTTGTTGAGCCTCTCAATAAGTTAAAATGATGAAGAATTCATAAAAAGACGAGTTTAAACAGCTCGTCTTTTTTTATGGCTATTTTTCATCAATTATTCATTAAAAAACGCTTTACACCTCGCTTTAAATCTCTACAATCGCCCCCAAATTTGCAACGTCGCAACAAGTCCTCCAACTTTATACTTGCTCCTTTGTGATCAAAGACTTGCCATGATATGCAAACCAAGCGTAGAGTGTATTAATTCAACTAAAGTCTAATCTGGTCATAACACAGGTTAAACCATCTTTTATTTGGGAAAAGATCGTGACGTCATCGCCGTTTTCACAGCGTAGAAAATTCATTATTAATCTTGGCAAAGCCTTGCATAAATTCGGTACGCCCGCATATCGACTAGAGGCGCACTTACTCAATGTAACGGCAATTCTTGGCATGGGAGGCTCGTTTATTGTGACGCCAACATCGCTGACATTTGCGTTGTGGCAACTTGGTGAACACGAACAGCAACAGCTTTATGTTGTGCGGGTTAAGCCGGGGGATTTAGATTTGGGCTCTTTGGCCCGTACTGATGAGTTAGTGGATGAGTTAGCGAGTGGTCAGCGTACGTTAGTTGATGCAATCGAGCGTCTTGAAGAAATTCAAAATAAACCTGATCCATATTCTCATCCTGTATCTTTTGTCGCTTTTGGTGTCTCTGGTGGCGCCTTTGCCATGTTGATGGCAACTAGTTGGAACGATGTTATTTGGTCGTTCATCATGAGCTTGGTGGTGTACTTATTTGTCTATTGGGCGTCCATTTCTAAGGGTGTTAGCAAGATGCTAGAGCCCTTAGTATCATTAGTCTCTGCATTTTGTGTCGCAGGGATTATGCATTTTGATCCGCAAATCAATAAGTCGTTGGTGGTGCTGTCGAGCATTATCGCTTTTATTCCCGGTTTGGCATTAACGCTAGGATTGAGGGAACTTGCGGCGCGAGATTTAATGTCGGGCACTGCCCGTATTATGGATGCCATTATGTTGCTGTTTAAGCTGTATTTCGGTGCAGTGTTAGGCTTTGCTATTGGCGGCATGGTTTGGGGAGACGCAACCTTTGTGCAGCCAGAACAAGTTCCAGCGTGGACATCATGGTTTGCCGTGTTCTTGCTCGGCTCAAGTCTCGTGGTGATGTTCAAAATTCGCCTTAAAGATTCGCCGTGGGGTATTTTATCTGGTTTTATCGCCTTTGGGATGAGCTCTGTTGCTGCGACGTATTTTGACGTTGCCTTAGGGGCATTCTTCGGTGCGTTTTGTGTTGGTATCTACAGTAATTTCTATTCTCGCGTGTTTAACGCACCAGCTATTTTGGTGTCACTACAGGGCTTAGTGATTCTAGTCCCGGGAAGTAAGGTATATATTGGATTAAATACCGTAGTGTCTGGACAGCAGATCTTAGCGGTAGATTCTATAGGCACGCAGTCGTTTTTGATTTTCATGTCATTAGTGGCGGGATTGATATTCTCAAGTGTTGTTTTAAGACCTTCCAGATCACTTTAGCGACAAATAAAAATGCCAGCAAACTTGCTGGCATTTTTGTATATGACTATCTCGACTTATTTATCTTTTTGACTAAACGAACTCGGTAAAACATCGACGCCAACCGCTTTGGCGAGTTTGATAATTACCGGAATGGTGATAGGTGCGAAAGGTAAAATAGCAAACACCCCCAAGCCCAATCCTTTAAGAATATCGAAGAATTGAGCGTGGGCCACTTTTAAATCTTGCTTATCCGCTTGACCCTTGATGCCTTTGCCATAGATTTGCAGCATTTCTACTGTTTCTTCTTTTTCTTGGGCGAGGGCAATTTTTAAATCGATCATCGTGCGACGGAAATTATTTCGCATACGTCTGCCTTGAATGCGGGAGACGCGAACTGGGGCGCGATGGATCTTTTTAAGGTGTTTCATGCTTTCGGCTGTTCGTTATTCTCGCAGCGCTTAGGCTGTGAGATCCTTTATAAGTATTTTCGAGTTGCGCTGGTAGTTGTACATCACTTGTTTCTCCACCGGTAATTGGTCGATAGAAACAGGGTTAAAGCCACGTTCTCTAAACCAGTGTATCGAGCTGGTAGTTAATACAAAGAGTTGGGTTAACCCAAGCTTAATGGCTTGATTACTGATTGCTTTAACGATGGAGTCACCACGCGAGGCCTTACGATACTCGGGATGGGTGGCAACGCAAGCCATTTCACCAATTTTGTTGTCTTTTGCTGGATATAACGCCGCACATCCGATGACTAAGCCATCACGCATCACAATAGAGAACTTATCAATATCCATTTCTAATTGTTCACGAGAGCGTTTTACCAATAAGCCTTGCTCTTCTAGTGGCTTGATCAAATCCATAATGCCGCCGATATCATCGATGGTGGCTTGACGTAATTGCTCTGAACTCGCCATCACGATTTGGGTACCGATACCGTCGCGTGAGAATAGCTCTTGCAATAGTGCGCCGTCGAGTTGATAGCTCACTAGATGGCTGCGAGCGACGTCGGCTTTACAGGCGGCAATCGCCGCGCGTAAATAAGTAGCTGTGCCACTAAGCACTCGGCCTTCTGATTCGAGTTTAGTAAGGCGCTCTGCTGCTTGATCTGGCAATAATTCTGATAACACCTGACCATTATCATCGAGTACACCGCGCTCAGACGCAAAACCAATCATTTTATCGGCGCCGAGTTTAATGGATAACTGAGTAGCAATTTCTTCGGCGCTTAAGTTGAAACTTTCACCTGTGGCGCTATAGCCGATAATTGAAACAAGGACGATAGCTTGTTGATCAAGCTGGCGTTTAATACCTTGGGTATCGATACGTCTAACTCGGCCGCTGTGACAAAAATCGATGCCATCGACGATGCCCATCGGTTGGGCTGTAATGAAATTACCACTGACGACGTTGATATTTGCCCCTTGCATCGGCGTATTGATTAGACCCATTGATAGCTGGGCGTTAATTTCAAACTGCAGTTGACCAACGATTTGTTTGATTTGTGTAAACGCAGCGTCACAAGTAATACGTGTTTGCTTATGGAAGTTGCTGTCAATGCCGTGCTCTTTGAGTCGTGCTTCAATTTGCGGTCGTGCGCCATAAACTACAACTATCTTAATGCCAAGCGAGTTGAGTAGGGCAATGTCGTTTACGATGTTGTAGAAATTGTCATGAGCGATACATTCACCGCCGAGCATGATGACAAAAGTTTTGCCACGATGGGCATTCACATAAGGGGCTGATTGACGAAACCAATTCACTAAGTCAGTAGTACGTTCTTGCAAGATGCTGTTCCTTTGGACGATGGCAAGCTATAGGCTGAAATTGAGATTAGGCAAACCGTAACAAAAAATTCTTTAATAAACGAGCGCTTTGTTCACTATATTGCTGATGAGCATTATAGACGGTAATCGTATTGACAGCGGGCATTTGCGCGAAACTGCCATTGGCAAGATTACGGATTTCCAATACGGTGACTTTAGCAACGCCACCACGGATAGTAATTAAATCACAGCGCTTTGTTATAACTAATTGAAGTGTATTGCATATCTCGTTAATAGCTTCAATTGTATGCACGGGAAGGAGCAGTGAAATAACCCCATCATCCCTCAGGAGTGCTTTAGCCTTTGTTAACAATTGTTGGTAGCTAAGGGTATCTGTATGGCGCGCCGTATTGCGTAAGTTATCGTCATTTTTTAAGTGATTATCAAAAAACGGCGGGTTGGAGATGATGACATCAAACGTATCGTCACTTTCGAAATTATTTATATCGCAATTGATTACCGAGATTCTGGCTGACCAAGGTGAGTTGTTCACATTGTCACTAGCTTCTTGACTACTCGCAGTCATTAATTCGACACAGGTGATGTGTTTAGCGCCGCGCTGCGCTGCCATTAGTGATAAAATTGCTGTGCCGCCGCCAATATCAAGCACACGCTCCGCGTTTTCAACTGGCGTTAGTGCACCAAAAATCAGGCTGTCAGTGCATACCTTCATCGCATTGACGGATTGTTTGATGGCAAATTGTTGTAATTTAAATGTCGACATTGTGTTTCTTAAATTGCTTGATCCAGTAACGGTTTGGATTTAATTGATCTAACAGCGATTGTGGCAGTGGCATTGGCTCATCGGTGAGCTGACAAGCTAATACTTCTGCCATCGCATTGACAGATTGCTCGATTGCAAAGTGTTGTAATTTAAATGTCGACATTGTGTTTCTTTAGTTGCTTTATCCAGTAACGGTTTGGATTTAATTGATCTAACAGCGATTGTGACATTGGCATTGGCTCGTTAGTTAGCTGACAAGCTAATACTTCTGCGAGCAGCGGGGCAGAACACAAACCTCGAGAACCTAAGCCGCCTAGCATGAATAGCTGCGACTCGATGGGGGAATTTTCATAATGATGGGCGGGTTTGCCTTTGTATAAATCGTTATAAAGCGTTTTGGTCGCATTGTATTCTGGCACATTTCCCACCATCGGCAGATGATCTTTGACGCTACAGCGCACGCCAACTTTGCCGCCATTCACATTATTATTAATTTCTGTGAAAAGTGTTGGGACATCGATTTCAAGCTTATCGAGGTTTTGCTGATGCTCAATATCGTTCACGTCATAGCCGCTAATATCGCGATTAAAGCTGGCCCCAAGACTGTGTGAACCATTATGACTTGGCGTGACATATCCTTGATAGCAAAGCACTTTGTTAAGTTTCTCGCTAGTCTCCGTTGAATTGAGGTGACTGACTTGTCCGGCCGTCGCGTAGAATGGCAAATGCTGACATTGTGCAAAGTTGGCTATTTCATGGCCCGCAGCTAACACGAGGATGTCAGCCTTAAGTGGCGATTGAGCAGTGATATTCACTTGCCAATTATCTTCGACGAAGTTTATCGATTCAACTTGGCAGTTATAGCGAACTACAACCTCGCTATGCTGCTGAGCAAGTTTAATCAGCTCACTGGTTAATGATTTTGGAGATACCCAGCCGCCAGTAGGAAAGTGCAGTGCGTTATGCTCGATAGCGATACCGCTCAATGTGCTAGCTTGCCCGGCGGTCAATTGTTCTACCAACCCCTTGGGAAAGATTGCTGAGTCAATTACTTTACTATGGGCTTTGGCCTGTTTTTCTTCATGATCTAATGACAGTACGCCGCATAGCTTACCGACCTCTGGGTTGCGTTGGATAATGTCATGATAACGATTGGCTGCATACAAGAACGCGGGCGCATAAAATTGAGACAATAAATCGTGCTGACCATTGATTAGCGGATAAAAACCGCCTTGGCGATTACCTGACGCACCGCAAGCTAAGGATTGATCTTTACACAATACTTCACTGCTGATACCGCGTTTTGCTAAGGCGAGGGCTAATGTTGCACTTGCAACGCCGCCGCCGACAATGGTTATGCGCGATGGTGTTGAAGCGCCTTCATTACTATGGGGGAACTGTGTAACTCCTTGGCGATAAAACCACGGATTGTGATTGGTGTATTTGTCGGTGCGCTCAAACAGCCCAGTGATCATTTCACGCTTTTTACCAAAACCCTTGGCTTTCTTGATCACAAAACCAGTTTGTTGCAAGCCGCGACGGACATCGCCAGCAGCGGTAAATGTGGCCATCGACGCATTGTGTTTAGACAGCTTCGCCATGTTGTTATAGAGGTTTTGGTTCCACATCTCGGGATTCTTGCTAGGCGCAAAGCCATCGAGGTACCACGAATCGACAATGCCCTCTGGCGGCGTTGAAACTTGGGTGATGGTGTCTTTGATGTCTCCGAACCACAAATCGAGAATGATCTGACTATTGTCGTCATCTAAAGCGAAGGGCATACGATGGCAACCTGCTAATACTGGTGGATATTGACTTTGCAGTGCAGTTGCTTGCTTGGATAGAGAAGTCCAACGCTGGTGTGACTTGATTAAGTCGCCCTGTGTTAGCGGAAATTTTTCAAAACTAATAAAGTATAAGCGCTTTAACGGGTGGTTTGGGTTGTGCGCTCTAAAATGCTTGAAATGCTGCCACGTCACCAGAAAGTTTAAGCCACTACCAAAGCCTGTTTCGGCAATGACATAACTGGCACTGTCGGTTTGTAACCAGCGCTCGTGAAGTTTGTTTTGCTCAATAAAAACATAAGTCGTTTCATCAAGGCCATCGGCGGTGTTGAAATAGATGTCGTTAAATTCAACAGAGGTCGGCTCTCCGTTGTCATTCCAGCTTAATTTAGCGGCTGAAAGACAATTTTTTTGCTGTTTAAACAAATGTTTAATACTCGTGATACAAAATATCGCGTAGTATATCATCGAAATTGATTAAATTGGCTATGAAAGCTGACCACTAAGTTAATAGAAAGTTATTACAATGCGGGCAGTTTATGAAACAACAGGATTTAAAATGAAACGTGCCGTAATCACAGGTTTAGGCGTTGTATCAAGTATTGGTAATAACGCAGAAGAAGTAACTCAATCATTGCGCGATGGTCGCAGTGGTATTAGCTACTCAGAGCAATTCAAAGAAATTGGCCTTCGCAGCCAAGTGTGGGGCAACATCGATTTAGATCCTAGTGAGCACATCGATCGTAAAGCAATGCGCTTTATGGGTAATGCAGCAGCGTACGCTTACGTTGCAATGCAACAAGCAATTGACGATTCAAAGTTAACCCCTGAAATGGTTTCTAACGTTCGCACAGGTTTAGTTGCCGGTAGTGGCGGTGCGTCTTCATCTGACCAAGTCATTAGTGCAGACAAGCTTCGCGAAAAAGGCGTTAAGCGTGTTGGTCCTTACCTAGTACCAAAAATCATGTCGAGCACCACATCAGCGACATTAGCAACGCCATTCAAGATTAAAGGCATTAACTACTCAATCAGCTCAGCCTGTGCGACTTCTGCACACTGTATTGGTCACGCACTAGAGCAGATTCAACTTGGCAAACAAGACATCGTATTTGCTGGTGGCGGCGAAGAAGTTGATTGGACATTAGCTATGGGCTTTGACGCGATGGGCGCACTATCGACTAAATACAACGAAACACCAGAAAAAGCGTCACGTACTTATGATGCAAACCGCGATGGTTTCGTAATCTCTGGCGGTGGCGGTATGGTCGTTGTTGAAGAACTTGAGCACGCATTGGCACGTGGCGCACACATCTACGCTGAAGTTGTAGGTTACGGTGCAACATCTGACGGTTACGACATGGTTGCTCCATCAGGTGAAGGTGCAGTACGTTGTATGCAACAAGCGATGGCAACGACTGATGGCGATATCGAATACATCAATACGCACGGTACTTCAACACCAGTGGGTGATGTGAAAGAACTTGGCGCTATCAAAGAACTATTCGGTGACAAAATCCCAGCATTCGGTTCAACAAAATCGCTAACTGGTCACGCACTAGGCGCAGCTGGTGTACATGAAGCTATCTACTCATTATTAATGATGGAAAACGACTTCATTGCACCATCAATTAACGTTGAAGAATTAGATGAACAAGCAGCAGGTTTACCAGTAGTTACCGAGCTACAAGAAAAACCATTGAAGACATTAATGTCAAACAGCTTCGGCTTCGGCGGCACTAACGCGACATTAGTTTTTCAAAAGTTTGAAAAATAATTAAGGCGTTTAAACGCTGTTAATTGATGAAAGCCATCTAATGCGAATTAGGTGGCTTTTTTCATTAATAGTTACTATTGGCGAACACTGTAATTCACGATTAAAATTAATTCATTAGTAAAGAAAATAGCCAACAAGGAATGATATGAATAAAGATAATGAAATCGACTTTTCGACATATTCGTTAGCAGAATTATATGATGCGCAGCGCAATATTGACCGCGAACAGTACCCAGATAGAGGAGCGAAGATTGATTCGTTAATCAAGAAAAGAGAAGCGGTGGATGCCGAGGACTCAAATCAAAAAGCAGATGGGACTTTAGCTAGTCGTGGAGACCGTTTTGTAGCGGCGTTGATTGATGGCTTGATTGGCGTCGGAGTTTCACTTCCGTTGTTTATCTATTGGGGGCTGGAAACTCTTAATTCTCTAACTATTGGTCAACAAGCGCTTGGCTTTGTTTATGGTTTAACGACTTTTCTAATTATCCAAGGTTACTTGATACATCATTATGGTCAAACCATAGGTAAAAAGTTAGTGGGTATTAGAATTGAGAATCTCGATGGAACTAAAGCAAGTCTTAGTACGGTTTTCCTCAAACGAATTTTGATTTTGCATGTAATTTCGTTAATTCCATTTATTGGCCAATTAATTGTAGGTATTGTTAACCCATTATTTATTTTTGGTAAAGAGCGTCGTTGCTTACATGATTACATTGCTGGCACGAAAGTTTCTAATTTTCAAAACTAATTACTACGGTAGTAATTCATGACAAAAATAATCTTCTCCCACGGTAAAGAAAGTGGTCCTTGGGGTTCGAAAATAAAACGCTTAGCTGATATCGCTAAGTCTTTCGGCTGCGACGTTGATAGCATCGATTACACCAATACTTTAGATCCCGATGAGCGGGTTGCACGATTAGCTGAGGTACTTGCCCAACAAAGTGACGATCTAATTCTAGTAGGGTCAAGTATGGGCGGTTATGTATCACTGGTAGCATCGAGTCAAACCAATTCAAAAATTAAAGGGGTGTTTTTACTCGCGCCAGCGCTTTATATCGACGGTTATCAAGTACAGGAATATTCAACTGCGCCCAATATCGAAATAGTCCACGGCTGGTCAGATGATGTTATCGCACCCGAACATTCGATTCGTTACGCCAAGACCGCCAAATGTTCACTGCATTTGATTGATGGCGACCATCGACTAAATTCTTCATTGGAAACCGTCGAAGAATTATTCTCGCAGTTTTTGACGAGATCCTTGCTGTAGTTATTGTGGGTGATGGGAATGATTGAAGTTCGAGAATCTAAAACAGCGGCGATGTGTCTTATTTTATTTAGTATCGGCTTTGCAATGTTTGCACTAACCTCATGGCAACAAGATACGTTCATTTCTATAGTGGGATTATTGATATCACTAGGGATACTAATAACCTCTGTAAAGACATTAATCAAACCTAAGTTCTTTATGTCGCTGAATCATTTAGGGATTAATATACCAGGCCAAGTAATTAGTTGGGGTGACATAGCAACTTATCAGTTTATAGACAGTTATATAGACAGAAAATTGATCATTAAGGTTAGAACATACGACTACATCATGTCTCTTAACGCAAATCGTAAAGATCAAGCAGTTGACGTTAATATCCATGAGTTTGCGCTAGAAGAAAAGAAGCGTCTAGGTGAATACAGCTCATTTGTAGTTCTATTACCGCGCTGTAACGTCAAGATGCTTGATCTTAAGGAAATATTTGATCGTCGCATTCGAACTTCGCGTTAAAGCTGCTACAATCCACACCTGTTTTTCTGTCTTTCCCATTCTAAGTTGAGTCCTTAATGATCAATGTATTAGCCGACGAGAATATGCCATACGTCACTGAGTTATTCGGTGATTTTTCTAATATTACCTTTAAAGCAGGACGCGAGATTGTCGCTGATGATCTGATTGACGTCGATGTGCTGCTAGTGCGCTCAATCACTAAGGTCAATAGCGAATTGATTGCTAAAGCCAACAGGCTGCGCTTTGTTGGCTCAGCGACCATTGGGCTTGATCACATTGATGGAGCCTGTCTAGATAAACGCAGCATTACTTGGACCAATGCGCCGGGGTGTAATGCGATAGGCGTCGCGCAATATGTACTAAGCTCTCTGCTAGTACTCGCCAGTCGTAAAGGATTTGAATTGCAAGATAAACGCGTTGCTATTGTTGGCGCAGGTAATATCGGTAAACAGCTGGCAAAGATTTTGACCGCTCTGTCTATTGAGCATTTCTTTTGCGATCCGCCGCTTAAAGATGCTGGTGCAGCTGGGGACTACCGTGAGATGGATGAGGTAATGAAAGCCGACATCATTTCGCTGCATGTGCCAATGACTAAAGAAGGCGAATATCCAACTTATCATTTATTTGACGAACAGCGCCTATCACAATTATCGGACAACACGATCTTACTCAACAGCTGTCGTGGCGATGTAATCGATAACGAAGCATTAGACAAGCTATTGGCTACCGGCAAAGAGCTCATCACCGTTATGGACGTGTGGCAAAACGAGCCACAGATTAATCAATCGTTACTCAATAAAGTTGATATCGCATCATCGCATATTGCGGGTTATTCATTTGAAGGCAAGGCGCGTGGCACTTATATGTTGTATCAACGCTGGTGTGAATTAGCCAATAAAGTGCCAGAGAAATCCCTTGTTTCTCTACTACCTAAAGCTAATGTCAGTGATATTAAGCTGCAACAGGCGCTTACTGTCGAAGATATTAAGCAGTTAGTAACCTTAGTCTACGACGTACGCGATGATGATGAACTTGTGCGGGCGCACGGTTTATCGGCGAAAGGCTTTGATAATTTACGAAAACAGTATAAAGTGCGCCGCGAATTTAGTGCAATTACCGTGCACGCGGCTAATGAAACTGACGCAGCGACGCTGCGCGGTCTTGGTTTTAATACGATTTAGCTTTTTTATTTGGATGACTTATTGAATGACTGGGGAGCAAACAATGTCTGAGCAATTTAATGTAGGTGTAGTTGGTGCAAACGGCGCTATGGGTAAGGCGATTATAGAAACCCTAGGTGAGCGTGACTTTGCCATCGACACGTTACTGCCGATTGATGTAGAAGTTACAGACGAGGATACAGCGCTATTTAATGGTAAGTCGTTATCAGTAAAAGATGCTAAAGACGTTGATTGGTCGACGTTGCACATTGTGTTTTTCTGCCATAGCGATGAAGTATCGTTAAAATATGCACCAATAGCCGCAGAATCCGGCGCAGCTATTATCGATAGCACTAATGCATTTATCGAGCGACCAGAAATCCCAATGGTTATTCCACACATCAACGGCAATGCCATTGCTGATTTTCGCAATGCAAATATCATCTTGAGCCCAACGCCAAGTGTGGTTCAATTATGGACGGTGTTAAAGCCAATTTACGATCAAGTAGGCATAACGCGCATTAATGTCACCAGTCATCATTCGGTATCGAGTGCCGGTGATTTAGGCATCAATGAACTTGCGCGTCAATGTGGCAAACTGCTTAACGGCTTAACCGTTGAAGATAATCCGTTTTCGTCACAGCTCGCTTTCAACATTTTGCCAACAGTAGGTAAGGTGTTAGATGAAGGCGAAACTGATATCGAAGCTATGCTGCGCGAACAAAGTATTAAGTTACTTGGTGACGCAGGCATCGCGATTAACTCAACTGCTGTTATGACACCAGTGTTTTACGGTCTCGGTCAAAGCATTAACATTGAATTAGGTCAGCCAATTGATGTTGACCAAATTCGTGAGTGGTTAATGATGGTAGAGCCAGTTGAAATTGACGGTGAGTACATTCCAACCCAAATTGATGACGCCTCTGGCAGTGATATGGTTCATGTAGGTCGCTTACGCGAAGATACATCTCATCCACATGCGGTAAACCTGTGGAGTGTGAGTGATAACGTTAAAACAACTGGTGCGTTAAACAGTGTTAAAATTGCAGAAATGCTAGTTCGCGATTTTTACTAATCAACATATTATCAAATATACAAAGCCGTGATGTCACAAACATCACGGCTTTTTTTTGCTTCAAATAACGACTAACGTTTACCGACCATTAGTCAGTTGCAATAAGCTTGGCTTATTATTTGCACAGATGATTAGGTCAATGCTTTGACGTATTTTTAACACTGACTGATAAAATCATTAATTATTATGACCAATTGTCATTAAGCGCTTGGCTTACAAATTTTTACTGATAATATAACGCACTAATATTCAGATAAAAATTTTGATGCTGTGAAGGTAATTGGCTCCCATTGGCCGTTTGTTAAACAGTTAAAATAATTATAAAAATCGGTTGGTTAGTAATCCAATTAACAAGGGACCAAGATGGACTTTATGAATCGTTTAATAAGTACCTGTATATCGACTTGTATCGTTTTTTCCGTGTTTATCGCAGCAGATGTTGCGGCTAAGCCTATTGAGCTAGTTGGCCCCAATAACAAGGTGGCCGGCAAGAATAAAACGGCAACTTATGGTCCAGTAAAAACAACTGACACCTTGTGGCGTATCGCATTTAACCATCGCCCAGATCCTAAACTAACCGTTGATCAAGTTTTAATTGCCATATTCATGGCAAATCCTCATGCTTTTAAAAACAACGACATTCATTCAATTATTAGTGGTTCAACGCTGACAATTCCATCTCAATCAGATATTGAAAGCATCACTGACGCCGCAGCCAAACTTCGCATTGCCAATAACGATCAACTTAAGACGAATAGCCGTCCTGCTCCGCGAACTGTGTCGCCGACCACTGAATCGAAACCACCAGCCACAACAAATACACAGACTCAAACGCAACAGACTAAACCAACGGTTGTAGTACCTGAGCCAGTTGAGAAAAAACCGGAATTTGTTGATGAGAAAGGGCCTGAACAGTCAGATACTGATGACCAGAGCGCGAACGTAACGCCAGTGCAGCAGGAAAATCCTGGACTATCAGAGCAGCTTGCGCTAGCGATGACAGATATGCAGCTGTTGATTAAAGAAAATCAGGCATTAAAAGAGCAAATTAAGGCTCTTGATGACAAGCTTGCAGAAATGCAGACGCAAGAAGCTTTAGATCTGCAAGCTCACGAAGAATTAGCAGAGTTGAAAGACGAATTAGCAGAAATTCAACTTGCGAAAGATATGGAGCACGATTCGCTACTTAACAACGGTTGGGTTATCGGCACCATTTTCAGCTTACTATCCACTGGTATTATGGCGGGTGTTTTCTTTTGGTTAGTACGTCGTCATAAGCCAGCGCCTGAAGAGCCAACAGAAGCGAAAACTGCAGCAGATGATAATGCGGTTCCTGATCTCGAAACCGAAGATGACTTGTTGGAAGTAGATGCTGATGACGATCTGTTGATCAGTGATGAAGACGATGATCTTTTAGAAATCAGTGACATTGATGATTTACCAGATCTTGATGATGATCTGTTGTCAGATGGCGATGAAGATGATGAATTATTAGTGCCATCTGATCTCGATGAAATTCAACTAGATGACAGTTCTGAATTACCAGAGCCAGAAGAAGAGGTTACCCAAGAAGAAGCTCCTAAAGAAGATGAGGGGATTTTAGCTCAAGACGATTTAGAAGCGCTTTTGGCACAAGCTGATGAGCTTGAAGAGGAAGAGGCACAAGGTGATCCTGATCTTTCTGATGAAATTGTTAGCACCGATGACATCGATGCGTTATTGGCCCAAGCCGACGAATTAGAAGTTGATGATGCCGACGAATTAACAAGTGACGATGATATCGATGCGCTGTTGGATGAAGCCAATGATGCAGTTGCAGCGGATGATATTGATGCCTTGTTAGACGAGGCTAACGCACCTGTTGACGCAGATGACATTGACGCTCTGCTAGATGAAGCCAACGCGCCAGTTGAAGCAGATGATATTGATGCGTTGCTAGATGAAGCCAACGCGCCAGTTGAAGCAGATGATATTGATGCCTTGTTAGACGAGGCTAACGCACCTGTTGACGCAGACGACATTGACGCTCTGCTAGATGAAGCCAACACGCCAGTTGAAGCAGATGATATTGATGCATTGCTAGACGAAGCTAACGCACCTGTAGACGCTGACGATATTGATGCATTGCTAGACGAAGCCAACGCGCCAGTTGAAGCAGATGATATTGATGCGTTGCTAGATGAAGCCAACGCGCCAGTTGAAGCGGATGATATTGATGCATTGCTAGACGAAGCCAACGCGCCGGTTGAAGTGGATGACATTGATGCATTGCTAGATGAAGCTAATGCACCGGTTGAAGTGGATGACATTGACGCTCTTCTTGCGGAAACTGACGAATTGGTTGAAGAAGATGCTACAGAACCAGCAGCCGATGTTGCGGTTGATGACATTGACGCTCTTCTTGCGGAAACTGACGAATTGGTTGAAGAAGATACTGTAGAACCAGCAGCCGATGTTGCAGTTGATGATATCGATGCACTTCTTTTGGAAACGGAGAGTTTAGCAGAAACCGATGAACTTGTTGAAGAAGATGCAGTTGAAGCAGCGGCCGATGTTGCTGTTGATGATATTGATGCCCTTCTTTTGGAAACAGAGAGTTTAGCTGAAACTGACGAATTGGTTGACGAAGATACTGTAGAACCAGCAGCCGATGTTGCAGTTGATGATATCGATGCACTGCTAGCAGAAACCGATGAACTTGTTGAAGAAGATGCAGTTGAACCAGCGGCTGATGTTGCAGTTGATGATATTGACGCACTGCTTTTGGAAACAGAGAGTTTAGCGGAAACTGACGAATTGGTTGAAGAAGATGCTGTAGAACCAGCAGCTGATGTTGCCGTTGATGATATTGATGCACTGCTTTCGGAAACAGAGAGTTTAGCCGAAACAGACGAGCTTGTTTCACAAGAGACGGTTGATACGTCGGCGGAGTCAACTGGCACGGTTTCAGATGTCGAAGACATTGATTCACTGCTTGGTGGTGCGTCACAACCCGATCTTGAACTGCCAGAAGATGATATTGAGCCGTTAACACTTGAAGTTGAAGAAGAGGTTGTTGCGCCAGAGGGGCTAGATGAACTACTAACTGAAACTGATTCTTTAGCTGCCCCAGAACAAGATGACAGACCAATCAGTACTCTTGAGCAGTTGTCACAATTAGATACGGTAGATGAGCCTTATCTGATGACTGAAGATGCTACTGAGGAAGATTTTTTTAGCGAACAAACTGCACAAGTAACTGATTCCGCCGAAAGTAATAGTGGGTTGAGTGATGCCGAGCAGCAAAACTTAGCACAAGCGCTCGAATCGCTTGATGACTTTATCGAGCCAGTAGCATCGAGTGAACCAACGCCTGAGTTGGCCATAGAGCAACCGCAAGAACTTGCACCAAGCCAAGAAGCACAACATCTCGTTGATGCGTTAGACAGCATGCTTGATACATCAGCTGAGCCACAAACTGCGCAAGCGGCAGTTGAGCTTGATGAGTTTATTAATAGCGACGCCATAGAGTTAGATGACGCAGATCTAACACAATCGATGGCCGAGTTTGATGAAGAAGCTGTGATTGAACCGTCAACGCAAGAGTCGGTGGCAGCACCGGTAAACAGTACGTTAGCTGATAGCGTAGCTCAGCTCGATGATATCAAGGAACCAGCGGTTGATTTGCTCGATGCTGAAGAGCAATTAAGTGAACAACTTCCTAAGTTCGAGCAAGAAAATAGTTTTATCGACATCGATAAGTTGCTTGATGAGTCGGCGATGAACGAGCAAGAAGCTGAGCCGTATCAAAACGTTGATTTAGATATTGGTCTTGATGAGTTTCCTGAAATGTTGCCAGAAACCGGTGGCATCGATGTTGATGATGATCCAAACGGCGCATCGAAAAAACTCGACTTAGCACGTGCTTATTTGGAAATTGATGACGAAGATAGCGCCCGCGATATGCTGGAGCAAGTTAAGCAGTCAGGCGATGAGTCGCAAATAAAAGAAGTCGAAAAGCTGATGAAGCGACTTAAGCATTAGCTTAATTGTGTTAAGGGACGAATATTTAGATAAGTCCTCTTTAAACAAGCGCATTATTATCCGATAATGCGCTTTTATTTTTTCAGTTGGTTTTAAAATTATGCGCATAGCATTAGGTGTCGAATACGACGGTTCAGCATATTACGGATGGCAACGTCAAAAAGACGTGATTTCTGTACAGGCAGTGCTTGAAAAAGCCCTGTCGAAAATTGCCAATGAACCAATTACGGTGCAATGTGCTGGTCGTACAGATACTGGTGTGCATGGCACTGGACAGGTAGTGCATTTCGATACCACGGCAGAGCGCGACGATCGCGGATGGACCTTAGGTGTAAACGCTATCTTACCCGACAATATCGCTATTCGATGGGTTAAGCGGGTGCCAGATGAATTTCACGCCCGCTTTAGCGCCTTTAATCGTCGTTATCGTTACATTATTAGCAATGGCGCACTAAGACCAGCAATTTTAAGTAGTGGCCTTAGTCACTATTACCAGCCACTTGATGAATCGCTAATGATTGAAGCGGGCAAACATTTCGTTGGCGAACATGATTTTACATCCTATCGTGCACTTCACTGTCAGGCACATTCCCCGGTGCGTGAAATTAAACATCTTACTATTGAGCGTATAGGCCAATATATCGTGGTAGATATCAAAGCTAACGGCTTTTTACATCACATGGTGCGTAACATCGTTGGTACCTTAATAAAAGTCGGCGAGGGGGAATTGCCGACCGATGCTCCATTGACATTCTTAGCGCAAAAAGATCGCGCTCTTGCACCGCCAATGGCTAAAGCTGGAGGTCTATACCTAGTAGAAGTAGAATATCCAGAAACATTTGAACTCCCACGGCCTGCAGTAGGTCCATTATTTGTTCAATAAGCGAGATCTTCGGCGGTTGTCCTTAACTTGTTGAACGATCGCGGCAAAATCATCACTTAGTCGTAAGGGTAAGACCAGTTATTTATGTCTTTTACCCTTGAGAATATGGTTTAATGTCGCCAGTTTTAGTACTTAACTAACCCTTTGTAAGCTTTTTATTCAATAAACGGTGTCTTTTTTATGGACAATTGATGTAAAAGTGTCGATAAATATTCGAAAATTGTAATGATTTGTTGCGAAATGACGATAATGAATTACTTTTATTATGTTTGAGTATTCAATGGTGTTAGTTGGGTCGACGGTAATCGAAACAACGTCTATGTGCGTTAGTCATTAAATTACCGGTTTAAGTGTTTTATGAATTATTAAATTTCACGGATCTTTTATGAGCTGGATAGAAAAAATTGAAAAGATGCTGCCTACAGGCATCTCAAATCAACGTAAACATAACATTCCTGAGGGTGTTTGGAGTAAATGTGGTTCTTGTGATCAAATCATTTACCGCGTTGAGTTAGAGCGTAACCTAGAAGTATGTCCGAAATGTGACCATCACATGCGCATTAGCGCACGTAAGCGTCTGTTAGCGTTTTTAGATGATGGTAGCGCAAGTGAACTAGGTTTAGATCTTGAGCCGCAAGATTTACTTAAATTTAAAGACACTAAAAAATATAAAGATCGCATCAGTTCAGCACAGAAAGTATCTGGCGAGAAAGACGCGATGGTGGCAATGGAAGGTACCTTAAAAGGTATGCCAGTTGCTGCATGTTCATTTGAGTTTGGCTTTATGGGCGGCTCAATGGCGTCTGTAGTAGGTGCTCGTTTTGTTGCAGCAGCTCAAGTTGCTTTAGATAAAAACATTCCACTAGTGTGTTTCTCTGCATCTGGCGGTGCGCGTATGCAAGAAGCGTTAATGTCACTCATGCAAATGGCTAAGACAAGCGCTATCTTAAATCGTTTAAGCGAGCGTGGTATTCCTTACATCTCAGTATTAACCGACCCAACGATGGGTGGTGTTTCTGCAAGTTTGGCGATGCTAGGTGATATTAATATTGGTGAGCCTAAAGCGCTTATCGGTTTTGCTGGCCCACGCGTAATCGAACAAACTGTTCGAGAAACGCTGCCAGAAGGTTTCCAACGCAGTGAATTTTTGCTTGAGAAGGGCGCAATTGATATGATTGTCGACCGTCGAGAAATGCGAAATACTATTGCGCGTTTATTAGCCAAAATGACTGACCAGCCAGCGATTCCTCAAGAAGTGAATTAAGGGCCATTGTTCATTCTGGTTAGATAACGCTAGCGGAATGAATAATGAATCAAAGCTTTAATACCAACAGCCAATCCCTCAGCGATTGGCTGTCTTATTTAGAATCCATCCATCCCCAAGAAATCGAAATGGGACTAGATCGCGTACGCGAAGTCGCCAATCGAATGAATCTTCTTAACGATCTCAATAACGTTATCCTCGTTGGCGGCACCAACGGTAAAGGTTCAACCTGTGCTTATTTAGAGCAACTTATCTTAGCCAGTGGCCACACAACAGGTGTATTTAGTTCACCGCATATTATTCGTTATAACGAGCGAGTTCGCATTAACCATCAAGAGTTAGCAGACGACGCACACATTGAGGCGTTTCGCGCGATTGAGTTAGCGCGTGGTGATATTGCGTTAACTTATTTTGAAGTGAACACCCTAACGGCACTGTTCTTAATGAAACAGGCGAACGTTGATTATGTGATTTTAGAAGTTGGATTGGGTGGCCGCTTAGATTCCACGAATATCGTTGATGCTGATTTAGCCATTATTACTTCAATCGATTTAGATCATCAAAGTTGGCTCGGTAATACCCGTGAAATGGTTGCGTACGAGAAAGCTGGCATTTTTAGAACCAATCAAAAGGTCATTTGTGGTGAACCAAACCCGCCTCAGCCTATGGTGGAAAAGGCGAAAGAATTAACTTGTGACATTGCTTACAAGGGTAAAGATTTTAGCTTCGACGCATTCGAACAGCATTGGCAGTTCAAAGGTAAAAGTCACAGCTATTGTAACTTAGCGTATACCAAGCTACCCATGACCAATGCAGCGACTGCTTTGGCGGCATTTGAAGCGCTTGGATTACAGTTACCTGATAGCAAGATCGAAGAGATTATTGCCAATACCAGTCTCAATGGCCGTTTACAGCAGATTGGTAGTGAACCCGCTATCTATCTTGATGTTGCCCATAATCCGGAAGCAGGGCGCTACCTTGCAGCTTGGATAGCGCGCCAAAACGCAGCTAAGGTACATGTGGTTTGTGCGATGCTCGGTGATAAAGACAGTGCTTCAACCCTTGAGGTAATTAAGCCCTTTGCCCACCAATGGTACGTTGCTGGCCTCGATTGCGAGCGCGGTGCAAGTAGCGATCAGTTGTTCGCGTCATTAGGTGTGGAAGACGCGCAAAAGTTCGAAACAGTTAATGAAGCATTGAACGCGGCAAAAGCAGTGGCTAACACAGATGATTTGATCCTAGTCTTTGGCTCGTTCTTTACTGTAGCTGCCGTGTTAGAGCAATATTAACAATAGCTTAGGCTGCCATTTTATTTTATAGTGGCTGCTTATAAAATCGTTGTAGATTTAGGGACATCAAGTGAGTGATCAAATTAAAAATCGCGTAGTAGGGGCAATTGTACTATTTGCGCTGGCGATTATTTTCTTACCAAAAATATTTGACGGAGAGAAGCAATCGCAACGTCAAGCGTTTGTGACTATTCCTGATAAACCAACGCATCAACAGCCGGATGTGAGTAAGATTCAATTGGATAAGCCGCCAGCGGCCAAGAAAGAAACAATTGAGCCTAAGCAAACTGAAAGCGAAGTTATTGTCACTGAGAAAACCGCTGCAGCAACAGCTGCTTCTGAAAAGCCGATTCAAGAAAAGCTTAGTCAACAAAAGACTGGATCAGCGAAAGCCGAGCAAGTGAATGACGCGGCTAAACAGTCAACCGTTGTGACATCTTCAGCTAAGAAGATTCAGACTAAACCTGCGATCAAAGCTGAAGGGTGGGTAATTCGTATGGGAAGCTTTGGTAATCCTAACAACGTAAACGCGCTAGTTAAAAAGCTACGAAAGCAAGGATTTACCGCCTACAGTGTACCAGCAGTGCCGCGCTCTGGCGTCACTAATAAAGTTTACGTTGGTCCTGAGCTTAGTAAAAAGAAACTACGAGCGATGCAGCCTAAGTTGAAAAAAGCCTTTAAAGAGGCAGGCGTCATCGAAAAATATAATCCAATCCAATAGTTTTTGAATCAAGGATAGCCGTTCACTGTAGCGGCTATTTTTTTGACTTCATTTTCTTGTGTTTTATTCGCATGACCATGACTTAAGTCCGAGTTTTACGAAACCTGACACAGGGTACAAATAATTATTAAAATGATTAAAAACAATATCTTATATGGTACCTTATGTCCACTGTTTGTTATTGTTTAATCAATTAAGAGAAAAGAGGAAACTTATGCTAGGAATTTTTTATAAAGTTGGTAAAATTCGCACAAATTTGCAAGGAGTGTCACATAAATGAAGATGATTTGGATAGATTTTGCGATATTGATCATCATTGGTTTATCGACACTGATTAGTTTGGCCCGTGGCTTTGTAAAAGAAGCATTATCATTGGTTATTTGGGTTGCTGCGTTTTTTATTGCCAGTACGTTTTACGCAGATCTCGCTGCGTTCCTAACTCAAATAGACGATCCTATGGTGCGAAATGCAAGTGCAGTGGTCGCGCTATTTATTTGTACTCTGATTATTGGTGCAATAGGTAACTACGTTATTGCTCAGTTGGTTATTCGTACTGGCTTGTCAGGTACAGATCGCATGCTAGGTGTAGTTTTCGGTGCTCTGCGCGGTGTGCTAATCGTTGCTGCGGTACTCTTTGCAATAGATTCATTTACAACATTATCAAATTCAGATTGGTGGAAGAATTCTGTCCTTATTCCTGAATTTGGCGGTGTTATCGAATGGTTCTTCGAGTTTTTAAAAGAAAACTCGAGCTTCATTAAACAACAAGCTTAGTTAACTAACTCAACATTGTTGAGAGGGGAAAATTTATGTGTGGTGTCGTTGGTATTGTTGCCTATAGTCCTGTAAACCAATCACTTTATGATGCGTTAACGGTGCTACAGCACCGGGGGCAAGATGCCGCAGGTATCTGTACTGTAGACGAAGGTAATTTTCGTTTACGCAAAGCTAATGGTCTAGTGCGTGATGTGTTTGAGCAAAAACACATGAAGCGTCTTCAGGGCACCAGCGGTATTGGCCACGTTCGTTATCCAACGGCGGGAACTTCAACATCGGCCGAAGCACAGCCGTTCTACGTCAACTCACCATTTGGTATTTCGCTAGCCCATAACGGTAACCTGACTAACTCACGCGCGTTGCAAGATTATTTATTTAACGTCGCTCGTCGTCACATCAATACCAATTCAGATTCAGAAATTCTTCTAAACGTATTAGCCCATGAATTATCGGTTAATCCGGCGATGAAACTGTCACCGCAAGAGATCTTTGACAGTGTTGCTCGTACCATCGCCTTGTTACAAGGTGCTTACGCTGCGGTGGCCTTAGTAATTGGTCACGGTATGATTGCGTTTCGCGACCCTTACGGTATTCGTCCATTAGTGTTAGGTCAGCGAGAAGAAGAAGGCGAAGTAGAGTACATGGTAGCGTCAGAAAACGTTGCACTTGATGCACTTGGTTTTAGCTTTTTGCGTGACGTTGAACCTGGTGAAGCAGTGTATGTTGACGAGCAAGGCCATCTACACACGCAACAGTGTGCGAAGAACGCCCAATACGCGCCGTGTATTTTCGAATACGTCTACTTTGCTCGTCCAGATTCGTTTATCGATAAAATCTCTGTATACCAAGCTCGTCTTAACATGGGTAAGAAGCTCGGTAAAAAAATTGCTCGTCAGTGGGAAGATTTTGATATTGACGTGGTTATTCCTATCCCAGAAACGTCGTGTGATATCGCCTTAGAAATTGCCAGCGAGTTAAATATTCCATACCGTCAAGGATTTGTGAAAAACCGTTACATTGGCCGTACCTTTATCATGCCTGGTCAAAAGATGCGCCGTAAGTCAGTGCGTCGTAAGCTAAATGCAATTAAGAGCGAGTTCAAAGGTAAAAACGTATTACTGGTTGATGATTCGATCGTGCGTGGTACAACGTCTGAGCAAATCATCGATATGGCGCGCGAAGCTGGCGCTAATAAGGTGTATTTTGCATCTGCAGCACCAGAAATTCGCTTTCCGAATGTATATGGCATCGATATGCCATCAGTAACAGAATTGATTGCTCATGGCCGTGAAATGGATGAAATTGCCGAGCAAATCGGCGCTGATGATTTGATTTACCAAGATATTGAGGATTTGATTTCGGCAGTACGCGACGAGAATCCTGAGATTGAAGCTTTTGAAACGTCAGTGTTTAACGGGCGTTATGTGACGGGTGATATTAGTCAAGAGTATCTAGATGAAATTACGGGCCTGCGCAATGACAGCGCCAAAGCCGCGACTGAAGCCAAGGCTGAAATATCTAATATTGATCTTCACAACGAAGCAAACTAGTCGATAAATCCAATTGGATTAGTTAGTAAATTCCTGAGGAGCAGTGCCAACGATGGTGCTGCTTTTTTTTGTGTCGTTAGTTACCAATAATTAGAAAAATTGCTGTGGATATTCAAGCAGCGCTGGGCCATATGTGGGCTTAGTGTTTTAGAAAAGGTAACGAAAGATAATGTATAAGATTAAAAAACCGCTAACTCTTGTTAGCGGCTGAGTATTTGAATTGTTATAGAGACTTTTCAAACTCATCAAATTGTTGGTTAAGCTGTGCGTCTTCTTTTGCAGTCATGATGCTAACGACAACGCCTGTGATTAATGCAAACACAAAGCCCGGTACAATTTCATAAAGGTCGAATAAGCCACCTTCAAGGTTCTTCCAAATGATCACGGTGAGGGCACCTGTGATAATCGATGCTATTGCGCCAAATTTGTTATAGCTGCGCCAGTATAGTGACAAGATGACCATAGGGCCAAATGCCGCGCCAAAACCAGCCCATGCGTAACCCACAAGGCCAAGGACATTAGATTTAGGATCAAGGGAAATAATGGTAGCAATAGCGGCGATGCTAATTACCGCTAAGCGACCTACAAGCATAAGTTCTTTATCGGTGGCTTTAGGGTTAACAAACGGACGGTAAATATCTTCACTGATCACACTTGAACTTACCAGTAATTGGGAATCAACGGTACTCATGATGGCAGATAGAATTGCAGCGATAAGAATGCCTGATACCCAAGGATTAAATGCCACTTTACTTAAGAAAATAAACACGGTCTCCGGATTATCAAGTGGTTGCTCGGCAAAATAAGCCGCGCCAACAAGACCAGTGGCTAACGCTCCACATAAGGCTAAGATCATCCAGCCCATGGCAATGTTACGCGATACTGCCACATCACTTGGTTTAGCAATCGCCATAAAGCGCACTAAAATGTGTGGCTGACCGAAATAGCCAAGGCCCCACGCGAGTAATGAAATTAAACCGATAGCACCGGTTGTTGGAGATATATCAAACATTTTCTCTGGTAGGGCGGTTGTCATTGCTTCGCTACCGCCGATTTCAACGAACATCGCTGCTGGGACGATGATTAATGCCAATAACATCAAGATGCCTTGGAAGAAATCTGTCCAACTTACCGCGAAAAATCCACCGACATAGGTATAGGAAACAATAATGAAAGTACCGATGAGCAGGGCCATGGTGTAATCAAGGCCAAATACTTTTTCAAATAAAATAGCACCGCCCACTAGACCTGAGGCTGTGTAGAATGTGAAAAATACTAAGATAGCAATAGCAGCAACGGTTTTTAATAAGCCAGTATCACCAAAGCGGTTGGCAAGGAAGTCTGGCAAGGTTTGGGCATCGCCAGCGACTTCGGTATAAACTCTTAAACGCTTGGCAACAAACATCCAGTTAAGCGCAGCGCCGGCCACTAGACCGATGCCGATCCACACTTCGCTGACACCACTTACGTAAATTGCGCCAGGTAGGCCGAGTAACAACCAGCCAGACATATCGGATGCACCAACACTAAGCGCAGCGACACTAGGACTTAGGCTGCGACCACCGAGAATGTAATCACTGTGATTATTGGTTTTTTTGTAAGCGTATAAGCCAAGCATGAGCATGCAGGCTAAATAAAATATGAAAGTGACGAGAATGGGGAGTTCAATAGTCATGGTTTATTCTTATTATTTTTAGTTAAAGGACGTTACAAACAAAAACACCGAAGTAATAACTTCGGTGTTTCGCAGTTATTCGGGCCTGTTTATCTTTTTTGAAGGTTTTTGCAGCGAATTGTTCGGGTTTTATACAAGGCAGAGCCTGCGACGCTTAGTGGGCTAAGCTAGCAGGCGATAACGCCGTAGAAATCACGAACAAACGCTGTCCTTCGTATGCAATGACAAGACATTTTCGCGGCGTTTTTCGTCGTTCGCCTAGGTAAACTAGGCGTCGCTCCTCATGCCTTGCGAAAAAGCCTTGTCAATTGCACAAAATTCATCCTCAAAAGATAAACAGGCCCCAATGCGATTGTATCGCATTAAGGAGTAATTGCCACTAAATTGACCAATCTAATTGGCTTTCCATATTAGACTTAAAGCTAGTGATATCAGAGTTTTTAGGACCAACAATCACTAAATAGCCTTCTTCTAGTTCGGTAATTGAACCGTCAAATTGCTCGTTGCCAAATTTCGCTTTAATTTCATCAAACTTTTGCGATTTAGGTACTAAAAACACATTCACTTTTTGTGTGTGATTCTGGTAAACCAAATGGGCACTTGCCACACCTTCGAAATCACAATGAGCTGACCAAAGCACGTTATCGACGTTGGATAGTTTGGCACCATACACCGCTAGTTGTTGATTCACTCGATGTAACGACGGGTTGGTGTCTGTTGCGCCAGCAAATGGTAATCCGTGCTCAGTGTGTGATAGGGCATGGTCCATTAAGTTGTGGTTATAGTGATTATTGCCACTAAGCATAAACATACTAACCGCCATAATCGCAAATGATGCTGCAATCGCTAGGTATGGCTTAAAGCGATTGATTTGGCGCTTTGGCATTGGCGTAACGTTGTCTAACGCAGGCGTGTTACAAATGTCCTGTATTGCCGCTAGATGCTCTGCTGAAGGCTCAGGAATATCCGAGATAAACTCTTGGAAGAGTTTATCGTTTTCCTTTGCTTCGGCAACGATTTGCGCCAACGCCGGATCCTTTGCCACCGCTTCTAAGAAGTCGGGGTCGCTATTGTGGGGATCGGCAATAGCTAAATCGTAAAAATCTAATGGTTTCATTTTTCCGCAGTCCTGCTTACTGCATTGCTTTTTATAAGCTCTGCTAATTGTTTCTTTGCTCTAAAGAGTCTAGTCATGACAGTGTTTTTATTTAAATTTAGCTGGCTGGCAATTTCTTCGCCGCTAAACCCAAACATCGCCTGCATAATCAAAGGCTCTTTATAATCATCCGCTAACATGTTGATTGCTTCATGTAGCTCTTCTTTTTCGATAGATGTTTGCTGTTGTGACTCATCATCGTCGGCAACGCTGTAATCATCAATATCGACTAAGGATAACTGTTTGCGCTCAAATCGACGCGCATTTTCTCTGCGCAATATAGTTATCAACCAGCCTTTAGCTGCTTTGATGTCTTGTAGCTGCTCAATAGCACGCCACGCCCTTAAAAAAGTTTCCTGAACGATGTCTTCAGTGACTTGTTTATCTTTGGTTAACCAATAACCATATCGATATAAATCAGTATGATATTGGGCAACAAGGGCTTCATATTGCTTTTTTAGTTCGTTATCTTTCTTCAAGACCGCTAACCCTTTTTAAAACTTTCATTATTTTCAAAAATAATGGAGTTAATTTTTGTATAGCCCATCTAGTGATGGTTTTGTCGTCACTTTGTAATTCTTCATAAATGTGATGACGCTTTGCTTTAGCGCTTGGCAATTGCCCGTTTGTGGTTGCTTGCTGTATTGCTCGCCAGCGAGTCGTTCATAGTGTTCGGTGATAGTGCTGTCGACAACCACTGGATCTGACAGCCGTAAGTTGAAATCACTATTTAACCACAATGGTAATAATTTCATGACGTTGCCAACGTCATTTTTTTCTAAAGCGGCGATGAGTGTAGCATAACTCGCCGTTGATGTTTCAACTGATTTTGTGACAGCTGGCGTGTCGCTATTCAATCTTGTGCGTAGTTTCAAACTATAAATCCCTAACAAAATCACAAGCAATGCAAGCGTAGCGACGCTAATCGGCCAGATGATGTTTAATTGGGCAGCGACGCTAACTACCTGTGGCGTTTGCTGTTGCGGCGGTGTTACTTGTTGTGGCTGCTGGATAGGTGTTTCAACTTGCTGCTGTGTCTGATTAGCTGGGGCAACAGTAATGGTTTTGGCGGCAATTGTTGCCCATTCAACACGCTCAGTCGAGACATTAAACCACGGCACCTTGATTTCGGGTAAGGTCACTGTACCTGCTTTACTCGGAATTAGCGCGAGTTTCTGAATTACCTGCGAGATTAGCGTGTTGCCACTAAAGCCGGTTTTAAGTTCAGGTTTATCTGGGTAGCTTTGGACATCAGTGCCGTTATCAATAGTTAAATCTGGTAGCTGCTCTGTTGCTATGTTAGCTGCAGATAATGTGATAGTGCGGGTGATAGGCTCACCAACGCGATAAGTTTCTTGCTGTTCCCAATCATCTTCTATAGTCACTATTTCAGACGCTAACCATTGACCAGGGAAATCTGTTGGTATTGGTTTAACTGTAATGGTCTCATTATTCGCGAGTAAGGTAACTGGCTTAGAGCGCCCATAACCATATTGGCTGATATCGCCGCGAAATATACTGCCTTGTAAATCAAAGGTGCCAGCTTGCGTTGGGCTAATGCTATAGCGTCTAGTAATAGTGCGATAACGCTTGCCGTTAACGATTTCACTGGCATCTGTATCTTCACCCATTTGCACAACATCAGCACCAATCAGGCTTGGCTCTTGTAAATTAGCTCGTTGTAGGCGCGTGCCGATATAGAGCTTAATCGTATAAATCAGCGGCTGACCAATATAGCTAGTGGTGGCAGAAATAGTGGCATCGAGTTTTACTTCCTGATTCTCCTGCGCACTTTGTGTTTGCGGAATAATCTTCATGGCAATAGGTTGACTGCTGATGCCATCAACGGTTAACGAAGGAATGGTGTAGTCCCCCGGATTACGGGCGATTAAAGCCACACGCCATGTCGTTTGCTGCGACATGCTGCCATTGAGAATTTGGGTATTAGAGGACACAGACGTTTGACCAACAATAAAATCCTTTAGTAACGCTTTAGTATCTAGCGTATTTCTATTGACTGAATCATCGGCGACTACATTTAGGATAAAGGTTTCGCCTGCCATTGCTGGATTGCGATCAACTTCAGCCCGCAAGGTGGTGATTGCATTTGCTGTATGACTAAGCAGTATTGTCAAACAAGCGATAACAATCAGTAACGCACAGCGCAACCATGACGCTAATTCAGTTTTGTGCTCAAGAGAGAATTGTTGTTTGATTACCACTTTTTACGTTCCTTAGTTGTCACTCGTTGATACTGACGTTTACGGGCTTCCACCGCCATTTTGTTTTTTAATAGCAGGGAAGGATCGTCAGGGATCTTTTTCACTAGCTGATTGAGGCGTTGCAATTGCTCAGGCGTTAAATTGTCTTCGTTAAACATCTGCTGTTTTTGCTGTGCCGCTTGCTGCGCTTGTTGTTGCTGAGCCTTTTCTTCGTCGGTTAACGGCTGTTGCTGACCTTGCTGCTGAGTTTGCTCTTGTTCTTTACCGTCTTGATCTTTTGCATTTTGTTGGCTTTGCTGCTCGTTTTGTTGTGGGCTTTGCTGGGCATCACCTTCTTGTTGTTCGCTTTGCTGAGACTGTCCATCGCCAGACTGCTCTTGAGATTGCTGGTTATCGCCATCTTGTTGCTCGCCGTCCTGAGCATCTTTACCGTTCTGTTGTTGCTGATTCTGATCCTTGCCTTGACCTTGTCCCGATTGGTCTTGCTGCTGTTGCTGCTGCATTTGTTTGAGGATCTCAAGGTTCTCCTTGGCATTGGGGAAGTCAGGCTGTTGGTTTATTAGCGATTCTAAACGTTGAATGGCGTCATCGATTCGCTCCATTTTGGCAAGTGCGTTGGCTTGATTGAACAGGCCTTTAGGGGCTTTGTCTTGTTCAAAAGCACTGAGGGCTTGTTCATAATTGCCATTTTTATAATGAGCTGCGCCGCGCCATTGTGGATCATTAAAATCGCTTAATGCCTGTTCAAAATCTTGCGCTTGGTAAGCATCGTAGCCGCGCTGATTTTTACTCTGCCATAGATTGTTCCACCAACTAGATTCTGTCGTGCGCTGAGTTAGTTTCTCTTGTACTTGCTGCGTGCTTGGTAGCTGTGCTGACTTATCACTCACTGGTGTGGTGGCGAAGGCTGGTTGTGGTGCAAGTTGCCCTAGGAAAATAACACCGACGATTGCCGCCAGTGCGCCGCGTCTAAACGCAAATAATGCAAATGGTAGAATCAGCAGAACAAGGTAAGGTCCCATCTCATGCCATTCGTCACCGAACTGTTTGTCGCGTGCCTCGTCGTCAATCTCATCTGGCGCTAGTGTTTGGGTGAGGTAATCGATATCCGACTGATCGTTGGTTAAATTGCTGTAGCGGCCGGAAAGGGTGCTGGCGAGATTTCGCAGGATGTTGGCCTGTAATTTAGGGATTACAATATTGCCAGCATCGTCTTTTAACAGCTGTCCGTTGGGTAGCTTAATTGGCGCGCCTTTAGCCGTGCCAACGCCAAGAATATTCAAGGTGTATTTAGTGTTTTTAACAAGCTGAGTAATGGCGCGGGCGTCACCCGGCTCCATACCATCGGTAACCAGATAGAGTTGACCTTGGTTGTATTGGGTTTGTGACAGAAGTTCGAGTGCGCGTTCGACAGCGACAGTAGGATCCGAACCATACACTGGCATAATCTGTGGATTCAAAGCCGGCAGAAGGTTATTAAGGTTTGCAACGTCTTGGGTCATTGGACTGATGACGAAAGCATCGCCAGCATAGGCAATAAGGCCTGTTTCACCTTCGCTTAGACGATTGATAAGATCTTTGATTTTAAATTTAGCGCGGGTTAAACGATTTGGCGCGAGATCTGTGGCATACATCGATAATGACATATCCGCTATCACAATCTGCGCTTGTTTAACTTTAAACAACGGCTGCTCGATGCGCTCCCATGTTGGGCCTGCCATAGCTATCGTGGCTATTAACGCGGCAAGCCATAACGCAAAACCTGATTGTTTTTTTTGCGTTGCGCCACTTTCGACGATTAACAACTTGGCCAAATGTGCGGGTAAAACCTGATGCCATTGGCCCTGACGGCGCTGCGCTCTAATGGCTAACAATATCAATACAGTTAAAGGAATAATAGCGACTAACCACCACGGGCGTAAAAAATGAAAATCTGTCATTAATGTTTCCATTACTTTTGCTCCCTGATGATAACGCTTACGAGAAGGAGGCCGACAATTAGCATCGCAATGGCAAGCGGCCAATAAAACAAGGCTTGTTGTGGGCGCATCGTTTGCTCGTTGGCTTCGATTTTTTCCAGTGCATCTAATTGGCTGTAGATGTCTTCTAGCTGATCGCTATCGGTAGCTTTAAAGAATTTGCCATTGGTGGCTAGCGCGATATCCGTTAAGGACTCTTCATCGACACCCGTACTGCGATTAAAAAAGCCAAATTGACGGTTGTTTTCACTGCCGACACCGATAGTGTAAATGGTGACGTCTTTAGCAATGGCAAGTTCGAGTGCTTGCTCGGGAGAAATACTGCCCGCAGTGTTTTCACCATCGGTTAGTAGAACTAACACTCTGTTACTGTCTTCTTTGTTGTCGAAGCGTTTTACCGCTAGACCGATAGCTTCACCGATGGCGGTACGTTGGCCAACCAAGCCTAGAAATGATTCGTCTAACAGTGTTTGTACTGTGGTTAAATCGAAGGTGAGGGGCGCTTGCACGTAGGCGTTATCTGCAAACAAAATAAGGCCAATGCGATCGCCTTGTCGTTTTGCTATAAAGTCTGCCAATACCGATTTAACCATGGTTAAACGATCCACATAGCGGCCGTTGAGTTTCATGTCATCTTCTTGCATCGACGCTGACAAATCCACGGCTAAAATGAGTTCACGTGCTTGGGTTGGTTGCGTAATTGGTTCGCCAATCCACATTGGTTGGGCGCTACTAACGATTAATAACAGCCATACCAAAGTACTGGCAACTAACTTGGCTGCTGATTTATTGCTAGTGGTCTCACTTACGGACGGAAACGCACGATTATTGGCGACTTTGAGTGCGGATAGTTGCGGTTGCTGTGTTGGTTTTATTAGGAAATAAACTAATAATGGCAGCGGCAGGGCGATAAATATCCAGGGAAAATTAAATGACAGCATGGTTCATCTCATTGACTGTGGTGTTACTCAGATTGCTAAGCCAATGTTTTGCTAGCGTTTGGTATTGCGCTTTGTACTGCGCATGCTCTGGGCGATAGAGCGCTTGGTGAATGTCGTTTAATGTTTCGTGTTGGGCATTGGGTAAATTCTTGGCCAAAAAGTCAGTCCATTGTTTATCCGTTAATGGGCCGATGTTTTGCGCTGGGCAATAATGAATGGCGACTTGTTTAAGCAGCTGATTAATGTCATCGCAGCTTTCACAATTAGGGAGTTTCTCTAACGCAAGGCGTTTAATTGCCCAGCGGTGGCGATGGCTCATGAAATGTGAAATCGCGATGCCCAATAAAGATACAACTAGGGCTATCAATAACCACCAACCGATGGCAAGTGGCCAGATCCCCGGTTTTGCTGGCACGACGATATCGTGTAACTGCGGCGCAACGGCAGCAGACATTAACAACGTTGAATTAATCATTGCTACTCTCCGCTGTAGTTTGGCGACTATATCGCTGGTTGAGCTGATCAAGTAATGGCAAGTGTGCAGAGAAATTCAACATAGGGATCTTAAGCTTTTTAAGGGTTTGCGCCCGTTCATCGAGCAAGGTCGACTGATGCAGGGCGTATTGCTGACGGCGTTTGTTGTTGAGTAAAAACTCTGTCCGATTTACACCATCGGTAATAGCCAGTGCTCCCGATAGCTCGTCGGGTAAATTATGCTCTAAGGGATCGGTAATTTGACAGCCAATAATCTCATTGTGGCGCGACAACAACTGCAATTGCTTAATGGCTTTAGAGGTGAGACCACTAAAATCCGACAGTAAAAATACTAAACTGCCAGGCTTTACGACTCGGCGCAGACGCAAACATGCCTTCTCGAATGATTGTGGATTGGTTTCGTTTCGCTTAAAGGACTCTAATCCTTGGTTGTGAAGTTTCACCAAGTATTCAATCACGCCTAATGCGCCATGATGACGGTTGCGAGGTTTTAGCTCGCGATGATCGTTATCGTTAAAGAGGAGCGCGCCGATGCGATCGCCATTGGCTACTGCGGACCATGATATCAACGAGGCCAGATGGGCAATTTGCACCGACTTTAACAGCATTTGCGAGCCGAAGAATTGCTGGTGTGAAAAATCGACCAGTAATACCACAGGGCGTTCCCGCTCTTCGCGGTAGATTTTGGTGTGGGTTTTACCTGTTCGCGCTGTAACGCGCCAGTCTATGGCTCGAATATCGTCGCCGACTTGGTAATGGCGCGCTTCGTCAAATTCCATGCCGCGACCTTTGGTTTTAGCGACAAGCGTACCTGCCATATGAGATTTGATTTGGTTTTTGGCAGACAAATCGAGCAGGGCACTGCGGCCGCGATATTCCAGCAGCTCTTTAATTGTTAGGTTGATGCCATCGCTAAACGGTGGAAACGAAGCCGTCATATTAAGGTACTGCCACCATAGTTAATATTTTATCAATCACCATGCTGGCGTTAATGCCTTCTGATTCTGCTTCATAACTAAGGAGCAGACGATGACGTAATACATTAGGTGTCACGCTGATGATATCCTCAGGGCTCACAAAATCACGACCGTGCAGCCATGCGCGCGCTCGTGCACAGCGCTCAAGTGCGATGGTTGCACGTGGGCTGGCGCCAAAGGTAATCCAATCTTTAAGTTGTGGATCGATATTCTCTGGACGACGTGTTGCCATAATGATCTGAACGATGTATTCCTCAAGCTGCGGCGCGAGGTAGATTTCTAAACAGGCGTTACGGGCGTCTACGATTTCAGCCTGACTCAGCTCAGGTGCTTCAACAGTTGCCTTACTCAGTGCTTCATTGCGGTTAAGGGCAAGGATCTCACGCTCAATTTCTGCGCCTGGGTAATCGATGGCAACATGCATTAAGAAGCGATCTAGCTGCGCCTCAGGCAAGGGATAGGTTCCTTCCTGCTCAATTGGGTTTTGCGTCGCCATTACTAAAAACAGATCCGGTAATTGATAGGTGGTACGGCCAACGGTAATTTGGCGCTCAGCCATTGCTTCTAATAAGGCAGATTGTACTTTTGCCGGCGCACGGTTAATTTCATCCGCAAGGATCAAGTTGTGAAACAGCGGTCCTTTCTGAAACTCGAACTCGTGAGTTTCTGGGCGATAAATGTCTGTACCTGTTAAGTCGGCCGGTAATAGATCTGGCGTAAATTGTACGCGGTGAAAATCGCCATCGATACCATCTGCTAGAGATTTAATGGCACGGGTTTTTGCAAGTCCCGGTGGTCCCTCAACGAGGATGTGGCCATCAGCTAATAGACAAACCAACATCGATTGAGTGAGTTCAGGTTGGCCGAGAATTTGGGTATCGAGATATGCCTTGAGCTGTTCAAATTTACTGATGGCGGTCATGCTGTTTTTATACCTATTTATTGTCCGTAACAAATCGCATTGGGACGGTTGAAAATTTTGTTGGGGTTATTGATCCAAAAATGACGCAATACGTCAACAGGATAACCCATTGGAATTATGGTGTATTGAGAGGATTTGTTTCAAAAAGTTCCAAATTTCTATCAAGTGAACACTTTGTGTACAGATGTGCGTTAAATTACATCTTGTCGTGGTCTGACCTGTGGGTTATAGTGAGTCGTTAAAAATTTTAAATAGTCGTTTGAAATTTAGTTTTTACAATCTGTTAAACGGCTAATTTTCGGGAGTCAATAATGAATTCTAAGCAAGATCTCACCACTAAAGACGGGCAACGTATTGCCATCGTCGATGGATTGCGAACACCATTCGCTAAACAAGCAACGGCCTACCACGGCGTTCCAGCCTTAGATCTAGGAAAGACAGTGGTTAACGAATTGCTAACCCGCAGTGAGTTAGATCCTAAATTGGTGGATCTCTTGGTCTATGGCCAAGTAGTGCAAATGCCAGAAGCGCCAAACATTGCCCGAGAAATCGTGCTTGGTACTGGCATGAATATTGCCACTGATGCTTACAGCGTTTCGCGTGCTTGTGCCACTTCATTTCAGTCAGCTGCCAATGTTGCAGAATCGATTTTATCCGGCACTAGTGATATCGGGATCGCTGGTGGTGCTGATAGCTCATCTGTATTGCCTATCGGTGTATCAAAAAAGTTAGGTCGCGCATTAGTCGATTTAAACAAAGCACGTACTTTAGGTCAGCGTTTAAATATCTTCAAACGCCTATCGTTGAAAGATTTATTGCCAGTGCCTCCTGCGGTCGCAGAGTACTCTACCGGATTGTCAATGGGACAAACTGCTGAGCAAATGGCCAAAACTCACAGTATCAGCCGCGCAGATCAAGATGCACTTGCTCATCGTTCACATACCCTAGCCACTGAGAGCTGGAAAAAAGGCTTACTCGATAACGAGGTAATGACGGCTCACGTTGCTCCTTACAGCGGCCATATTAGTCAAGATAATACGGTGCGTACTAATTCAGAACTTGCAGGCTACGCCAAGTTACGACCTGTATTTGACAGAAAACACGGCTCTGTAACGGCAGCAAACTCAACGGCACTTACCGATGGCGCGTCAGCAATTATCATGATGCGTGAAGACAAAGCTAAAGCGTTAGGTTATCAGCCACTTGGCTACATTAAGAGCTTTGCATTTTCGGCAATTGACGTGTGGGAAGATATGTTAATGGGCCCATCGTTTGCTACACCAAAAGCTTTGGCTAACGCCGGCATTGAGTTATCAGATCTTACGCTAATTGAAATGCACGAAGCATTCGCTGCACAAGCGCTAGCTAACATGAAGATGTTCGAATCAGATCTCTTTGCCCAGCGCCATTTAGGTCGTGATAAAGCGATTGGTCAAATCGATATGGAGAAATTTAATGTGATGGGTGGTTCACTGGCATACGGTCATCCGTTTGCAGCAACAGGTACCCGCTTAATCACGCAAGTATTGAACGAATTAAAACGCCGTGGCGGCGGACTGGGCCTAACAACAGCATGTGCTGCTGGTGGTCTTGGTGCGGCTATGGTTCTGGAGGTTGAATAATGAGTACATTCACCACAACAATTAACGACGATAACATCGCCATCATCAGCATGGATGTCGCTGGTGAGAAAATGAATACATTGCGCGCCGAGTTTGGCGAGCAAATGACAACAGTATTAGACGAACTTGAAGCAAATAGCGCTCTTAAAGGCGTGGTTGTGATTTCGGGAAAGCCAGATAACTTTATCGCTGGCGCTGATATTACCATGTTAGACAGCTGTCAAAGTAGAGACGATGTGTTATCGATTTCTCGCATGGGACAGCAAATGTTTGATCGCATCGAAAACATGAAAGTGCCAGTGGTTGCCGCAATTAATGGCCCTTGTCTTGGTGGTGGTTTAGAGCTTGCGATGGCCTGTCATGCACGTGTTTGTACTGATGATGCAAAAACAGTGTTAGGTCTTCCTGAAGTTCAGCTTGGTTTATTGCCAGGCAGTGGTGGTACACAGCGCCTTCCAGCGTTAGTCGGTGTCGCTAAATCATTAGATATGATGCTTACTGGTAAGCAATTACGCGCTAAACAAGCGAAAAAGGCGGGTTTAGTTGACGATGTCGTGCCAAAAACAATTTTGCTTGAGGCGGCACTTAAACTGGCGAGCAAAAAAGTTAAGCGCGCTAAGCCTAAACTAGACAAAGTTAATGCGCTATTACAAGCGACGAGTGCTGGTCGCAACTTGATGTTTAATCAGGCTGAAAAGTCTGTATTGGCAAAAACCAAAGGTCATTACCCAGCGCCGTTAAAAATTATTGACTGTGTTCGCAAAGGGCTTAATGAAAGTCGCAGTAAAGGGTTAGAAGTTGAAGCTTCACACTTTGCTGATTTGGTGATGACAGATGAGTCAAAAGCGCTGCGTCAGTTATTCTTTGCAACGACAGAAATGAAAAAAGAGACGGGCAGCGACGCACAGCCAGAGAAAGTCAACAAAGCCATGGTGCTTGGTGGCGGATTAATGGGTGGTGGCATCGCTAATGTTACGGCGATTAAAGCGAACATCCCGACGCGTATTAAAGATATTTCTCACGATGGTATTAGCCAAGCGTTTAAATACAGTTATGACCTGTTGAACAAGAAATTCAAGCGCCGTTTTATTACCCGCGCTGAATTAGAATCGAAAATGAATAATCTAACGGGTACTGTTGATTATCGCGGCGTAAAGGATGTCGATATCGTGGTTGAAGCGGTATTTGAAGATCTTAAGCTGAAACACCAAATGGTTAAGGACGTTGAAGAGCATTGTGGTGAGCATACGATCTTCGCGTCAAACACCTCGTCACTACCAATTGGTAAGATTGCAGAGCACGCGGCGAGACCAGAGAACGTGATTGGTCTGCATTACTTCTCACCAGTAGATAAAATGCCACTGGTTGAAGTTATCGCCCATGAGACGACTTCAGCGCAAACTATTGCAACGACTGTTGCCTTTGCTAAGAAGCAAGGTAAAACGCCAATCGTAGTTAAAGATGGTGCTGGTTTTTACGTTAATCGTATTCTGGGTTTATACGTGAATGAAGCTGCCAATGTGTTAATGGAAGGCGACTCTATTGAGGCGCTCGACAAAGCGCTAGTTGAGTTTGGTTTCCCTGTTGGTCCAGTGACTTTACTTGATGAAGTTGGCATTGATGTAGGCTCTAAGATTTCCCCAATTTTAGAAGCTGAGTTAGGAGATCGCTTTAAAGCGCCTGCTGCATTTGATGCATTGTTAAACGATGATCGCAAAGGCAAGAAAAACCGTAAGGGCTTCTATCGTTATGACAAGAAGGCTAAAGGCAAGAAGCTGGTTGATGAAAGCGTTTACAAGGTATTAGGCGTGACGCCTAGCAAAGAAACGCCAAGCAAAGAAATAGCTCAGCGCTGTGTCATTCAAATGCTTAATGAGGCGACTCGTTGTCTAGAAGAGGGCATTATTAGCAATGTTCGCGATGGCGATATTGGTGCTATTTTCGGCATTGGTTTCCCACCGTTCCTCGCTGGTCCGTTTAGCTATATCGACAAACTCGGTGTCACTGAAGTGGTTCGATTGCTAAAAGATTATCAAGCACAACACGGCGATCGCTTCGCTCCGTCTGAGTTGTTACTAGAAATGAGTGAAAACGATAAGACCTTTTACTAATTTTATTTAATGGAAAGACAAAGGCCGCTAACTGACAATCAGTTAGCGGCCTTTTTGTTATTGATGTTGTTACCTAGCTAGTTACTCATTGCAGTGATAAACGTTACCACTTAGCGTGACGTTGGTTTGTTGAGTACCGCCATACTCATCACCATAACTACCTGTTTGACCGGCGCGCTGTGTCAGCAGGTAAACAACATTGCCGCCCATGGCGTTAGCTTTGTTTTTAATGTCGTTTCGTGCACCAGTTTCTAAATCAGCGTTTGAGGTGAATCCACCAGTGAAAAAATCACCTTGATTGCCTGTTACGTCACCTAAAAACTTACAATTGGTTGGCTCGGTGTGAGTTAGACGGACTTGAGCTGCCGATTGTTGCAATGGAATTGCGCTACAAGCGGTTAGCGATAAGATAGCTAGTGCTGGAATAAGTGCTTTCATGGATTCGTTTCCTTGTTCGTTTTGTTGGAATCATTATCAAGGAAACTGGGGCAATGGGTTAGTCAAAAGATGTTGGTAAAATGTCAGCTTACAGCGATATTTCTTACACTTTCTTACAAAAAGCGCGCTGTGTAAGCGCGCTAGTTTAGGACGATTTGGCTTTTGGTTATTTCCACTCAGCCAAGCTGTCGTTGTTGAGGTGATGCTCGCGATAACGTTCCACCCACATTGCGGTCGCGCCACAGATGGCAACTGGCATCACAATAAAGTTTACGATTGGGATCATCGAGAATAGGGTCGTCATAAACCCGAACGACAAGGCGCTGCCGCGATCTTGTTTTAGTTGGTCGCGCATAATGGTAAAGCTACGCTTGTGATTATCAAATGGGTAATCGCAGTATTGAATCGACATCATCCACGCGCTAAATAAGAACCACAAGATTGGTGCGACAGTTTGGCCGATTAACGGGATGAAAAATAAAATCAAACAGCCAAGTGCTTTTGGAATGTAGTACACCAACTTCGTCCACTCGCGGCCAAGGGTGCGGGGAATATCTGCCATCAACTCTTTAAATGAGCTCTCTGGTGCAGGTTTTCCGGTGAGGTGACACTCTACTTTTTCGCTTAACAAGCCGTTAAAAGGTGCTGCTATCCAATTGGCGACCGAACTAAAGATAAACGAAAACACCACCAAAACAATGATGATGGCGATTGGCCACAGGATTACGTTAAGCCATGATAACCAATCTGGTAAATAGCCATTGATGTAGGCAAATAGATCTTCAAGCTGCAGATAAAGATAGTAAAAGGCGGCACTAAATAGGACTAAGTTGACAAGTAATGGCACTATTACAAAAGTGCGTAGACCTTTGGTTTGGATCAACTCAAATCCTTTTAAGAAGTAGCTTGCGCCACTGCGTGATTTATCAAACACGTTAAAACTCTTTTATGTGGTGACTGGATAATGATTGGCAGTATAAATTGTTAATTGCTTATTCGGTAGTCGTGTTGACGGTAATATTAGAAAAACTGTAACAAATTTAATCAAATAAGCCCTGATAAGCTGACTTACAAAATAGAGCTGTGCCATAATGCGGAGTCTTTTTTATTACTTCAGCCTTTAAATGCGCTTAAAACATCTCAAACTTGCGGGCTTTAAATCATTTGTCGATCCGACAGTGATCCCTTTTACGCAGTCGCTAAGTGCTGTGGTGGGCCCAAATGGCTGTGGTAAATCCAATATTATCGATGCTGTGCGCTGGGTACTTGGTGAATCCAGTGCTAAGAACCTCCGTGGCGATGACATGAGTGACGTTATTTTTAACGGCTCTAATGCGCGCAAGCCTGTGTCTGTGGCGAGTGTTGAATTGCTGTTTGATAACAGCGAAGGTCGCGCTCAAGGTCCGTGGCAGCAATTTAGCGATATCGCAATAAAACGCCAAGTTTCTCGTCAAGGACAATCCGATTATTTTGTCAATGGTCAGAAATGTCGCCGCCGCGATATTGCAGATTTGCTAAGCGGGACAGGTTTAGGCCCGCGTAGTTATTCAATTATCGAGCAGGGCACAATTTCTCGCCTTGTCGAGTCAAAACCGGCGGAGCTACGTGGCTTTATTGAAGATGCCGCAGGTATTAGTAAATATAAAGAGCGCAAGCGCGATACGCTAAATCGAATCAAAAACAGTCGCGATAATCTAGAGCGATTAGGCGATCTGCATGTTGCGCTTAAAACTCAAATCGACTCGCTAGAAACACAAGCCAAAGACGCACAAGAATATACCGCATTAAAAGCGCAAGAGCGTCAACTGCAAACAGATATTGTCGTCAATCGTTGGCAGGCGTTTAGCCGCCAGTTAGAACAAACGCAAGCAAATCTAATTAGCGGTGAACAAGCCTTAGCTGAAATCGAACAAGATGCAGATGGCGCGGCGCAGCTAGATTCTGATACAGAATCACAGCTCACTGCGTTACGAGCACAACTAAATCAAGCCAATGAATCGTATCATCAGCATCAAACTGATATTACAAGCTTATCTCTCAATATCGAGCATCTAATTCAGGCGCAAAGTCAGAGTCAGCATTTATCTGAACAGTTAACTCATAAGAAAGCATCAATCGACAAGCAAATTAGCGATATTGACGCGCTGATTAGTCAGCATATGACGCAAATCGAGCAACAGCAGGCTGAACTGGCGCCGCAAAAAGATAACGTCGATAGCCAAAAAAAGTTGCTAACAGACAAAGAGCAATCGCTCGAATCGATTGAAACGAAATTGTTTGCCTTAGGCAACGAGCGCCAGCAGATTGTCGCTGAGCAACAATTATTGAAACAACGACTCGAAGGACTCAATAGTCAGCGGGTTAAGACCAATAGCCAAATCGAGCTGCTCAATGAAAAACGCGTCAATCTCGCGAAGCAGCAACAAGCACTCGATCCTGTCGCTTGCGATGAGCGATATCAACAAGCGAAACACCTTGTTTTACAACACGAAGGTGAGTCACAAGATCTTCAGAGCAAACAACAATCATTGCGCCAGTTTTTAAGTGATAATGAAAAAGCCTTGGCGAGTGTCAATCAGCGCATCGCGTTGCTAGATCAAGAGTGTAAAACGACAGAGCAGCGGTTAGCTCAATTGAGCAAAGATGACGATGGTCAACTGAATGAATATTTCAACGGTCATAACCAGCTTTGGCAAATCATTGACGTTGAACCTAAGTGGCAATTCGCCAGTGAGCAGCTGTTAGGTGCAATGAGCCATGGTTATCTTATGCCTGATATTGACGTGCAAGCACCTCAGTCGGCGCATGTGCAATTATGGCCAACGGAATCTAACAAGGTACTTGATGATTCACTTGCCACTAAAGTGAACTGTAAAGATGTCAGTGGGCGTAAGATTATCGATAAGCTCCTTGGTCAAGTGCGCTGTGTTGAACAAGACGATCAAGTGTCAGATTTGATAAAGAAATTAACTGATGGCCAATCGTTAATAACGCCCAGTGGACAATATTATAGCCGTTGCGCATTCCAGTTATTCGGTAGCAATCAACAGCAAGATGGCGTGCTGACATTACGTCAGCACATTGCAACATTAAAGCAATCGTTAAGTGAAGAATACAGCCAGCAAGAACAACTATCGATACTCTGTCACAAGTCAACCGCAGAAATAGCGGAACTTGAGCCTAAAATCACCAAGGCGAAAGCGCAATTAGCTGAGTATCAGGTGCAGGCCAACGCTGCGAAACAACAATGGTTGTTAGTGCAACAACAGTGGGAACACACCGCAAGTAACCTAAAGGAAGTTGAACAACAAGTATCAGAGCTGACAACCAGTGACGGTATTGATTCGACGGCAATTAACGAAATTAATGATTCTCTCGTAGAAAGCAAAGACAAATTAGCGCAAAGCGATCATTTGCTCGACTCATTAAAGAGTGAAAAGCAATTAGAAAAACAGCAAGGAAAACGCGTTCAGCAAAAGCTTGACGAGGCAATGCATCAACTTCACCAAGGTGAATTGAGTCTACAAAAGCTTGAAATGCAGCTGCTCAACGAGCAGCGCCAGCGAGCTAACCTAGATACCCAGTCCTCACAAATAAGTAAAGAATTTGCGCAGTTAAGCGAAAAGTTAGCATTGGGAGATGACCCCTTAAAAGCGAAACAAGCGCAGCTGACGGTAAAAAAACAAGCCCAGCATGTGCTAAGCAATCAGCGCAGTCAATTGCAAGAGCAACTATCAGCACTCGAATCGTCAAGAGCGGAGCAGTCCAGTGCCCGTAGTGCGATTGAAAATAAAAAGGCGGCGCAGCATAAAAGTAATGAGCAACTGCGCTTAAAATTAGAAACACTAAAAGTGAAACTGCAATCTCAGCGTCAAAATGCCGAACTCAGTGAGCGAGAAATGGCGCAGCGGGCTCTAGAAATTACTGATGCAACTGACACTAAACTGTGGCCAGAGCGGCTGGATACTATTCGTAATAAACTTGCGAACATGGGGGCAATTAATCTCACTGCGATTGAACAATACAATGAGCAAAAACAGCGCTTAGACGAGTTAACGCGTCAAACTGACGATCTTGAATCTGGTTTACAAACGCTTGAAAAAGCAATTAAAAAGATCGATCGCGAGAGTCGTGACAAATTTAAAAAGACCTTTAACAGCGTCAACAACGATTTCCAGCGCCTGTTTCCTAAAGTATTTGGTGGTGGAAGCGCGCAGCTCACTTTGACTGACAGCGATATGCTAACGGCGGGTGTGAGTATAATGGCGCAACCACCAGGTAAGAAAAATAGTACAATTCACCTGTTAAGTGGTGGCGAAAAAGCATTAACCGCATTATCATTGGTGTTTGCAATTTTTCAGCTCAATCCGGCGCCTTTTTGCATGCTCGATGAAGTCGACGCACCATTAGATGATGCCAACGTTGATCGTTATTGTAATTTGGTTAACGAGATGTCTGAAAAAGTGCAGTTCATATATATTACGCATAATAAAGTGTCTATGGAGATGGCGAATCAACTGACGGGTGTCACCATGCAAGAAGCTGGTGTATCTCGCATCGTTGCGGTTGATGTCGACGAAGCCGTTTCTATGGCACAACAATAAAAGAAACAATAAATAAAAAGAGTGGTTGATGTTCATGGATCTTGAATTACGAAGTGTTTTGTTAATTGTTGGCGTCATTGTGATTGCCGCAATCTTATTACACGGTTTGTTTAGTATCAGACAAGCAAATAAACCGGTAGATATTTCCCATTTAGATTTGTCGGAAACCGATGAAAATGGTGAAGTTTTACGAGACAGTTCAGGTTTTGATCGCCATGGCGTCGGCGTTGCTCGCGTTGTTGAACAAAAAGATCAGCCTATTGATTCACCAAGTGCTCCAGAAACGCAATTGTCATTAGATATTGGCGCAGATGATAAAGAATCACTGCAGTCGCCATCGATTGACTTTGATGTGGCACTGGAAGAAGACAATGCTCCTAAGAGCGAAGAGCAAGTGGAAGCACCAATCTTTGCCTCACCAATCGCCAAAGAAAAAGAGAACTTTATGGCAGCGAAACAAGCGCCTAAAGTCAGTGTTGAGCAACAAGGTGAATTAGATCTAGGCGATGATGAAATCACACCAGTGGTTGGTAGTTTTGGTGATTTGGACAATGTAACTGCAGACGAATTACAAGAGCCAGCACCAAGCATGGAAAAAACGCCAGCGCCTGAAAAACCAGCTACCGATCCTATGGATGTATTAATCCTAAATGTTGTCGGCGAAGATGGCGGTGAGCTTGATGGGGCAACGCTATTACCAGTGTTACTGACCTTGGGATTCAAGTTTGGTGATATGAATATTTTCCACCGTCATGTTGATCCAGCTGGACAAGGCCCTGTGTTATTCTCATTGGCCAACATGGTTAATCCAGGCACTTTTGATATTGATAACATGGAGCAATTTACCACGACCGGCGTTAGCTTGTTTATGACACTGCCTCACGATAACGGCAACATGGAAACATTCAATAAAATGCTTAATGCCGCGGCTAAAATCGCAGAAGAATTCAATGGTCAAGTGTTAGATGGTGATCGCAGCACATTAACCAAGCAATCGACCCAGTTATACGTTCAGAGAATTCGCGAAGTAGAGCGCAAATTACTTCTTATAAAATAACGTCATCAAGGGGCTTTACGGCCCCTTATTTTTCTCATGTCTTTACGTTCAAAGAGTTCACCATGACAGCAGTTAATCCAGAACAGCGCGTTAGCGAATTAACCAAACTATTAAATGATTACAACCATCAATATTACGTTTTAGATAATCCAACGGTTCCAGACGCTGAATACGATCGCTTGATGCGAGAATTGCAAGCCATTGAAGGCGAGCATCCACAATTAAAATCTGCAACGTCACCGAGCCAGCGCGTCGGTGGTGAAGCGTTAGATTCGTTCTCGCAAATTACGCATTTAAAGCCGATGTTGTCACTTGATAATGCCTTTAACGATGACGAAATGGCAGATTTTGTTCGTCGGCTTGAAGAGCGTACAGGACAAAATGCTGAGGCGTTTTGTTGTGAGCCGAAGCTTGACGGTTTGGCGGTAAGTTTACTCTATGTCGATGGGCAATTAGCGCGCGCCGCAACACGCGGTGACGGTCAAGTTGGTGAAGACATTACTCAAAATGTTAAAACTATTAAGGCTATTCCACTAACTCTACGTGGTGAAGACTATCCGGCACAAATTGAGATCCGTGGTGAAGTCTTTATGCCATTTGCGGCGTTTGACGGCTTAAATGAGCGTGCTGCCACTAAAGGTGAGAAAGGATTTGCTAATCCTCGCAATGCGGCGGCGGGTAGTCTTCGTCAATTAGATTCAAAGATCACCGCAAGTCGCGGTTTATCGTTTTATGCTTACTCAACAGGTGTTGTCGATGGCGTTACTACGCCAATGGCTAGTACCCATTACGATCAATTGCATCAGTTAAAAGGATGGGGCGTTCCAGTCTGTCCTGAAATCAAACGCGTAAATAGCCTTGATGAAATGATTAGCTATTATCAAGACATTCTAAATCGTCGTAGTGAATTAGCTTATGAAATTGATGGTGTGGTTAACAAGCTTGATAGCATTGCAGGCCAAGATAAAGCAGGTTTTGTCGCTAAAGCGCCGCGCTGGGCAATCGCATACAAATTCCCAGCTCAAGAAGAAATCACCACCTTGTTAGATGTCGATTTTCAAGTGGGTCGCACCGGTTCTATTACACCGGTTGCGCGCCTCGAACCCGTGTTTGTTGGCGGGGTGACGGTAAGTAATGCCACCTTACACAATAAAGACGAGATTGAGCGTTTAGGGGTAAAAATTGGCGATAAAGTGGTGATCCGCCGCGCTGGCGATGTAATCCCACAAATTGTCTCTGCGGTAGAAGCGCAGCGTCCTGATGACGCAAAAGACATTGAATTTCCAGAAAGTTGCCCGGTATGTGACTCAGAGATTGAGCGATTAGAAGGTGAGGCTGTTGCTCGTTGTGTTGGCGGCCTAGTGTGTGGCGCGCAGCGCAAAGAAGCCATTAAACACTTTGCATCGCGTAAAGCATTAGATGTTGATGGATTAGGGGATAAGCTTGTTGAGCAGCTGGTGGATGAAGATATGATCCAAGCGCCAAGCGATCTCTTTAATTTGACCCTGCCGCAGCTATTAAACCTAGAGCGCATGGGGGAGAAAAAAGCGCAGAAACTACTTGATGCCCTTGAAGCGAGTAAATCAACGACGCTCGCTAAGTTCCTATACAGCCTTGGGATCAGGGAAGTGGGCGAAGCAACAGCAAGTAATCTTGCGCAGCATTTTAAAACACTCGACGCCATTAAGGCGGCATCAGTGTCACGACTTACTGACGTCGATGACGTCGGGGAGATCGTTGCTAAGCACTTGTATTATTTCCTTCGCAAAGACAACAACCTTGAAGTGATTGATAGTCTATTGGCATCTGGTATTCACTGGCCAGAAATTGAAGAGAAAGACGAAGCTGCATTGCCGCTAGTTGGTCAAACTTGGGTGATTACTGGCACTCTGCATTCTATGGGCCGTAGTGAAGCTAAAGAGCGCATTGCCGCATTAGGCGCTAAGGTTGCAGGCAGTGTTTCTGCGAAAACTACCATGTTAGTGGCTGGTGAAAAGGCGGGCTCTAAACTGACAAAGGCGCAAGATCTTGGCATAAAAACCATGGATGAAGACGGTCTAACCGCGTTTTTAGCGCAGTTTTAGGATTTAAATCTACGTGCGTTACAATCCATTTCGAGATTACGATAAATACGGCTGCATAAAGTTACCCTTGTTACTTTATGTCGCCTTGGCCTATTTACTCAAAGGGTATGTGATTTGGGTAGTTTCTTTGTCTTATCGTGAAAATCCAGCGGCCTTGCTCAACACCTTTTATCCCAGTCGTAATGATTTCTATCATGCACTAATAGTGGCTCTACCGGCGCTGTTTTGCGCAGTCGTATTTAGTATTCGGCGCATCAATATGCCAAACGTAGTTAAATGGTTCTGGCATAAGATCCGTTATTTATTGGTGTTGAGTGCAAGTGTTCAGCTAGGCTATAGCATTTGGCAGGGTAATATTAGTCTGCATAATATTATGCATTTCAATGCGTATTATGGCGTGTTAGTGGATGTGGTCGTCCTAATGCTGATTATTGGTTATTGCCTACTTAATCAACGAGTGATTGATGTAAGTAGGCAGTTTCCTGAGCCCGAAGGCGAGGGTGAAGAGAAAGTTGCAGCTAGTAAACGTCGTCAATAAGCCGTGCTATTTGTTCGGCGTCAATGCGCTCCATTCGATTGGCTTGATTGAGAATTAAATCTTGTTTAGTTAGGCTAAAGTGTTGGTTTTCTAAGAATAGGTGGCAAGACATACTGTCGTCTTGCGTTAAAAATTCGGCAATTACTTGTGCCTGTGCTTCGATTACATTATTCATAACGCGCTCCCATTTGAGTTAATGGCTGGTTGATGCGCGTGATAAGATTTTTTTAAATGTCACCAAGCTCATCAATCATTCAGTAACACTTTCATACTACCGAATCTTAAGGAGCTTGGCGCTGATTTTAATAGAACGTTGCGATCCTAAAACAGGATGAATAGCAGGATCTGTTATAAATTATTGATGGTTTGTTTTAAATCGTAACCCTCTTGCGTCACGATAGTTTCCAAATTGATAACGCGTTTTTCCAATGTTTTCACTTGTTCATTGAGTTGCTCGTTAATTGCAATCAATCGCGCGACATCCTCTGACTGAGGATTTGATGCCTTGATCTTTTTAACGTCGAACATGCGCTTAACAACATCTGCAATCACACAAATCGCCACGATGGCGAAAATCATAGTCCACAAACCCATAATAAATCCTTAAATATATTAATTATTAACACTAGCTGTTCTTAACCAATAACTATGCCAATAAATTTTATTGTTACATTACAATGCTTTAAAATTACACCGTCATATTATGTCATCAATTCTACTAAATATTAGTGAATTCGACAGTTAATTAACCTGAATTCGGGTTAAGAGATGAATTCAGATACACAATACCATTAGGTTAATTAGTCGCGGTATTTGGTTGATAGAGGCTAACACTCGATAGTGAGTGTTTGAAGCTACCTTTAGTTTCCTTAGTCGAATAAGACAAATAAAGTAATGTGTTGTTTTCTTTATCGTAGATGCGGCGTACTTTTAAGGATTTAAACAGCACGCTGAGACTTTCCTTAAAAACGACTTCACCGCTTTTACTGGTATCCAAAGTTGCTAGTTGGCTCGCTAAAATAGGACCTGTTTGGCGACAAGCGATACTCATATTGGATGGGTCTGACAGGTCGAAATTGGCTTCTACGTGACTGATATGACATGTGACACCTGGCAGTTTAGGATCCTGTTTAGCATCGATAAAAATATCAGAGGTGGTAAACATACCAAGGCTCACTTTACCAACATCATCACCACAGGCGGTTAATGCAAAAGCGGTTGTAATAACTGCAGCGATAGTTTTAATTGATTTCATAACAACTCCATAATTTTTACTGAGTATAAGGAGTTGTGCGTGATAACTAAACGGGCAGAGCATAAAAAATCGTATATATCCGCACAATAATTAGGCGTCAAGAAATGTGTCCGTTATAAGGAGTGCTTTATTGACAGCTGACATAGACTTTTTGGGCATATACATTGTTATGTTTCCATTAATAATGTAATTTCCTGTTGACGTTTCCGTCAATTTAAACTAATTTAAACGCTTGTTTAATTCTCGCCAATGCTGATTGGCTCTTTTTTACAGGTAAAGGATAACTTTATGAAAATTCTTGTGCCGATTAAGCGCGTCGTTGACTATAACGTTAAGGTACGTGTTAAGTCTGATAATACTGATGTTGATTTAAGCAACTTAAAAATGTCAATCAACCCGTTTTGTGAAATCGCTGTTGAAGAAGCGGTTCGTCTAAAAGAAGCGGGCGTGGCAAGCGAGGTTATCGCTGTTTCAATTGGTGAGAAAGCTTGCCAAGAACAAATTCGTACAGCATTAGCACTAGGTGCTGATCGCGGTATCCAAATCGAAACGGATGCAAAACCACAACCACTAGCAATTGCAAAAATGCTAGCGAAAGTTGTGGAAGAAGAGCAGCCACAAATCGTCTTAATGGGTAAACAAACCATCGATGGTGACAATAATCAAACTGGCCAAATGCTTGCAGCACTAACTAACATGCCTCAAGGTACTTTCGCTTCAGAAGTGAAAGTTGACGGCGATAAAGTGCAAGTAACTCGTGAAATCGACGGTGGTTTAGTGACTGTTGAATTAAACCTTCCTGCAGTAATCACTACTGACTTACGTTTGAATGAACCACGCTATGCGTCGTTACCAAACATCATGAAAGCTAAGCGCAAACCAATCGATGTTAAAACACCAGCTGATTTAGGTGTTGAAGTTGCTGATTCACTTGAAGTATTGAAAGTTGAAGAGCCTGCTGGCCGCAGTGCTGGCGTTATGGTTGAGTCTGTTGACGAGCTAATCGAAAAATTACGCAACACAGCGAAGGTGATCTAATGACTATTTTAGTAATTGCAGAGCATAATAACGCCGAATTAAAAACCGATACTCATAAAGTGGTTGCTGCAGCTGCAGCGATTGGTGGCGATATCGACGTATTAGTTGCTGGTAGTGGCTGTGGCGCTGTAGCTGATTCAGCTGCAAAATTAGCTGGTGTTGGTAAAGTGTTAGTTGCTGATAACGCTTGTTACGAGCATCAACTAGCAGAAAATGTAAGCTTGTTAGTTGCAGAGCTCGGAAAAAACTACACCCACGTACTAACTGCTGCATCAACAACTGGTAAAAACTTTTTACCACGCGCTGCTGCACTGTTAGACGTTGCACAAATTTCAGATATCATTCGCGTAGAGTCAGCTGATACTTTCGTACGTCCTTTCTATGCGGGTAACGCAATCGCGACTGTTAAATCTAACGATGCGATCAAACTAATCACTGTACGTACGTCGGCTTTTGACGCTGTTGAAGAAACTGGCAGCGCTGCTGTAGAAGCCGTTGCTAGCGCACATGATGCAGGTATTTCAAGTTACGTTAGCAGTGAACTTACTGTATCTGAGCGTCCTGATCTTGGTTCTGCACGTGTTATCGTTTCTGGTGGCCGTGGTATGCAAAATGGCGACAACTTCAAGATGCTTGAAGAAGTTGCAGATAAGTTAGGCGCTGGTGTTGGTGCTTCACGTGCCGCTGTTGATGCTGGCTTCGTACCAAATGACATGCAAGTTGGTCAAACTGGTAAGATTGTTGCGCCTGAGCTATACGTTGCCGTAGGTATTTCTGGTGCCATTCAGCATCTTGCAGGGATGAAAGATTCTAAAGTAATCGTTGCGATTAACAAAGATCCTGAAGCGCCGATCTTCCAAGTAGCTGATTACGGCTTAGAAGCCGATTTATTCGAAGCTATCCCAGAGTTAAACAGCAAGCTTTAATTATTTGCTGATTTTGTTCGATAAAAAACCGCTGATTTCCCTCAGCGGTTTTTTTATTTATTTTCCAATGATTAATTTATTGTAAAAAGCTACACTAGCTTTTTTTGTTTTAGGGCACGATTTTTGTGGCACAACTTTACTTCTATTATTCTGCGATGAACGCAGGTAAATCGACTTCGCTCCTACAATCAGCATATAACTATAAAGAGCGCGGCATGGAGTCGGTTATTTTTACGGCGGCGGTGGATGATCGCTATGGCAAAGGCAAAGTGACTTCGCGTATCGGCCTGAGTCAGGACGCCGATATTTTCTCGTCAAACTGCAATATCTTTGACATGATGTCAGACAAACTCGCCAATGGGCCAGTCCACTGCGCGTTAGTTGATGAATGTCAGTTTCTTACCAAAGAACAAGTTAAACAGCTATGCCGCGTTGTCGATGAACTCAATGTTCCGGTGCTGTGTTATGGATTGCGTACAGATTTTATGGGGGAGCCGTTCCAAGGTAGTCTCTATTTAATGAGCTGGGCCGATAAACTTATCGAATTAAAGACCATTTGCCATTGTGGACGTAAAGCGTCAATGGTGGTGCGTATGGACGAGCAGGGCAATGCGTTAAGCAGTGGTAGCCAAGTGGAAATCGGCGGCAATGACAAATACGTTTCTATGTGTCGTCAGCACTTTAGTGAACTCGTATGGCGTGATTAGAGCCTGTTGACCTTTGGTGAAGTTTTTTGCAGCGAGTTGTTCGGGTTTTATACAAGGCAGAGGCTGCGACGCTTAGTGGGCTAAGCTAGCAGGCGATAACGCCGTAGAAATCACGAACAAACGCTGTCCTTTGGATGCAATGACAAGACATTTTCGCTGCGTTTTTCGTCGCTCACCTATGACTGCATGGATGCAGGAAGTAGAGCGACTCAGGAGATAAAGCCGAGGTAAACTAGGCATCGCTCCTCATGCCTTGCGAAACAGGCTTGTCAATTGCACAAAATTCATCCTCGAAAGTTCAACAGGCTCTATTCCGGCGTTAGCAGCATCACCGGTGTTTGTGCTTTGAATTCGTTGACATTATTGATAGTGCGATAATTGATCGCACTTTTCTCAAGTTCATCGCCGGTCATCATAATGAGGCGATCTGGCGATGGTGAAATCAACCGTTGTTCGATAAAGCTAATTAAGGCTTGAGGGGTTATAGACGCTAATGCCTCTAAGGTTTTATTACGATGTGAAAACGATAGATCGCGGTTACATATTCCCGTCCAAAAACGCGTCGCCTGTTGCCTTGCGCTGCTGTCCTTAGTATCGATTTGAGATTTCATGCCATTGAGGTAGCGTTGCCATCTTGTTTCATCAATGTCTTCGACGTATTCGGCAAACTCGCTGAGCACG